>JAESUE010000025.1 GCA_016763235.1 Pseudomonadales bacterium | reverse complement strand
CGGGGTATAACTGGCTGGACGGCATTGTCGATACAGCTGTTTAGGCAGATATTGCTCGGTTGATGACAGCTTGGCTATTGTTTCACCGAAAAATTTTGACTAATATCGCCTCCTTATTTTTCTTTTAAGGGCAGGCCGTAGCTTTGTTAAAGGAGTGGTAAGCACTCAGATGAGCCGGTCATAGGATGTAATGCGACTAAAAAGTATTAAATTAGCGGGGTTTAAATCCTTCGTAGACCCTGCAACGGTTAACCTGCCGCATAATCTTACAGCGATTGTCGGCCCCAACGGTTGTGGCAAATCTAATGTCATTGATGCCGTGCGCTGGGTTATGGGGGAAAGTTCTGCCAAACATTTGCGTGGTGAATCCATGACGGATGTTATTTTTAATGGCTCCTCTGGCCGAAAACCCATTTCTCAGGCCTTCATCGAGCTGATCTTCGATAACAGCGATGGCTCTATGCCTGGTGAGCTGGGTAAGTTTGCTGAAATCTGCATTAAACGTAGCGTTAACCGCGAATCCCAGTCGCACTATTTTTTAAATGGAACACGTTGTCGTCGTAAGGATATTACGGATATTTTCCTGGGTACCGGCCTAGGCCCACGTAGTTACGCCATTATTGAACAAGGTACTATTTCCCGTTTAATTGAAGCAAAGCCGGAAGATCTGCGAGTCTTTATAGAAGAAGCGGCAGGAATCTCCAAATACAAAGAGCGACGTCGAGAAACCGAAAACCGAATGCGGCGCACCCGCGAAAACCTTGATCGCCTTGATGATATACGCGAAGAGCTTGAGCGTCAGCTTCAACACCTGCATAGACAGTCTCAGACCGCTGAGCGATATAAGAACTATAAAACTGACGAACGCCTTCTCAAGGCACAACTACAAGCCCTGCACTGGCGCAGCCTTGATGTAAAAATACAGACCTACAGTGGCACCATTCGAGATCTGGAATTAAAACGTGAAGAGCGGATTACCGCTCAGGTAGGCGTTGAAAGCGCACTGGAAACACATCATGCCGAGTGGACGCAGCTGAATGATCACTTTAATAGTGCTCAGAATGAGTTCTATACATTAGGCGCAGAAGTGGCACGCTTGGAACAAACTATCCAGCACCAAAAACAGCGTGAGCACGAAGTACAGCGTGATCTTTCAGAGGTTGATGAATCTCTTACGCATACCGTAGAACAAATCGAAACTGATCAGCTTCAAATTGAAGAACTGAATGAGCAAGTTTTATTAAGCGAGCCTGAGTGGGAGCTTCTGCAAGCAAAGCAGGAGGAATCCAGTGAACGACTCGTCATCACCGAAGAAGCCATGCAGCTTTGGCAAAGCGAATGGGATCAGTTTAACGCCCAGGCCTCTGAATCCAGCCAGAAAGCACAGGTAGAACAGTCCCGAATTGTGCAGCTGGAACAAGGTGTTCAGCGTGGCCTAGATCGTATCAAACGCTTTGCAGATGAACGGGAAACTCTTCGGGATGATGGCCTTGATGCGGATGTGCAGCTTCTAAACGAACAGCTTTCTGAAGCGGAAATGGCCTTCGAAAGCAAGGAAGACAGCCTAGAAAGTATTCGTAGTGAATTAGATCATCAGCGACAAAACAATAGCCAGCTAAGTAAAGATCTCGACCAGTTGAGAAGCACCCTGCAAAGAAACAAAGGGCGTTTCGCTTCGCTGGAAGCGCTGCAACATGCTGCCATGGGGGATTCCAGCGCTCAGGTAACAGAATGGTTGCAGCACCAGTCGCTTGATAACGCCCCCCGTTTTGCAGACCAATTAGACGTACAGTCGGGTTGGGAAACCGCCGTAGAAACGGTTCTCGGTAAAAGCTTGCAAGCAGTTTGTATCGATCAAGTCATGGGCCTGAGCGACAATATTGCTGCCTTAAAGGGTAGCCTTCACTTTGTAAGTTCAGAAAAACCGGCTAATGCGTTACCGGGTATTGAACTTGATACGCTCTACGATAAAGCGCCCAAGCTTCTCGATTTTGTCAGCAGCAAGCACAGTGGCACACAGCTACTGTCTGGGGTCTATTGCGTCGATTCTCTCGAAGATGCATTTAACCTCAAGGGCCAACTGAGTTCTTTGGAATCCATCGTGACGCGTGATGGCTTGTGGATGGGCTCCAACTGGTTGCGTGTAAAAAAACAAGACAATAACGATTCTGGCGTGCTTGCCCGCAAACAGCAGATTGAACAGCTCAATGAGGAAATCGAAGCGCTTGAAGAACAGGAAGCAGCGCTGGCAGAAAAACTTGAGATTGGCCGAGAACAGTTGCTTGAAATCGAACAGCAACGGGAAAACATCAGCCAGGATATTAATCAGGGTAATCGAAAAGTATCGGAGTTAAAGGCGCAGCTATCCGCCAAAGAAGTGCGTTTAGAGCAGTTCTCCATGCGTCGCCAACGTTTGGATGGTGATGTGCGTGAATCGCAAGAGCAAGTGCAATCAGATCAAGAGGCGGTCAAGGCTTCGCGGCTGATTTTGCAAGCAGCCCTCGACATCATGGCAGCAGACAATCTGCGTAGAGAAGAACTACTGGAATCCCGAGACCAGCGGCGCGCCGCCCTTGACGAAATGCGTCAAACTGCTCGGGGCCACAAAGACGATGCGCACCGCATCGCACTGGAAACTCAAACGCTGAAATCCCAGCTGGACTCCACTGTAGTCGCAATGGAGCGCTTAAAAGGGCAGCGCCAGCAGCTAGTACAACGTAAGCAAAGCTTGCTTGAGGGTTTAGGCGAAGGTGACAATCCCATTGAAGTGCTTCAAGAAACCCTCGAAGAGTTGCTGGAAAAACGCTTGTTAGTGGAAGAGAAAGTGGGAACGGCCCGTAGCAAACAAGAAAGCGCAGAGCAAAACCGACAAAACCTTGAAAAGCAGCGAAGCGAAGCGGAACAACAAATCCAAATTTTTCGCGGTGAGCTTGAAAAACAACGTATCGAAATGCAGGGCTTAGAAGTGAGGCGTTCCACTGCGCTCGAACAGTTGAAAGAGCAGCAGCATGAGTTAGAAACAGTGCTGGAAAACTTGCCAGAAGATGCCACCGAGCAAAGCTGGTCAGAAGAGCTGGAAAAAATGGCGGCTAGAATTAATCGCCTCGGTGCAATAAACTTGGCCGCTATTGACGAATACGAAAAAGAATCAGAGCGCAAAAACTATCTTGATACCCAGCATGCAGACCTAATTGAAGCGCTGGAAACCCTTGAAAATGCGATCCGCAAAATTGATAAGGAAACCCGCTCGCGCTTCAAAGAAACCTTTGAAAAAGTGAACAGTGGCTTACAGGAACTCTTTCCCAAAGTATTCGGTGGTGGGCACGCCTATTTGGAACTTACCGGAGACGACCTGCTTGATACCGGGGTTGCGATCATGGCAAGACCACCCGGAAAACGTAATAGCACCATTCATCTTCTATCAGGGGGTGAAAAGGCACTGACTGCCATCGCATTGGTATTTTCTATTTTCCGCCTGAATCCAGCACCTTTTTGTATGCTGGATGAAGTAGATGCGCCACTGGATGATGCCAATGTTGCACGCTTCTGCCGTCTCGTAAAAGAGATGTCTAAAAATGTGCAGTTTATTTACATCAGTCATAACAAAGTGGCAATGGAAATGGCCCATGTGTTAATGGGGGTTACGATGCAAGAGCCGGGTGTTTCTAGATTGGTATCGGTAGACGTTGATGAAGCTGCCGCCATGGCCGCGATGTAGCAATCATGGCTTACGGCCAAATAAAAGATCAAAAAGGATACAGTTTGTGTTATTCACAAGCTACTATATTGTTATTAGTATAAGCGGGTTAAAACAACGTGGAAATAATTCTGAAAGTGTGTCAGCCGGTGAGGGAGAATAAATAATGGAAATTGGTGTTAGGGAAATCCTTATGGTCTTCGTTGGCCTTTTTATTCTTGGGATATTAGCCGATGGGTTTCGGCGCGCACTTGTCTCACGCAAAAACTCCTTAAAGGTGGACATTGAAAAAACGCGTATTAATGAAGATGCGGATGACGACCTGTTTAGCGACTACAACCCTGAGCTGCCTGGGGGCACCGCGCGCGTCATCAGAGAGTCAAAACTGCCGCCACCCGTTGCGTTTTCTGCAGACTCTTTTGCGGAGAAATTATCTGTAAGTATAGGTTCTGCAGATCAGAGTGTTATCGATAATGAAGAGCATCTTGATTTCAATGAGAGCATCTCAATGACGGACGAACCATTGCAAGATAGGGAAATATCTTTTCCAAACGATGATGACGAAAGCTTAATACAAGAAGAGCTTAACAGCATGGGTTTTAGGGAGGAGGCTTCTTCGCAACCCGCACAAACCAGTACTCAGGAAGAGACACTTTCACGGCCTGTTAGCCAAAAGAGAAAGCCTTCCGTTGCAAAAGATGTTATCGCTATTAACCTGTCCTCTCGGCAAAACCTGATAAAGGGTGATGCGCTACTTAAAGTGCTGCTTAATAGTAGTCTGCGCTTTGGAGATATGGGTCTATTTCATCGTATTGATTCACTTTCCGACGAAGAAGATGGAAAACTTTTCAGTGTCGTGAACATCGTAAAGCCTGGTACTTTTGATGTTGATGCAATGGAAAAATTTCAAACCCCTGGCATCTGTTTGTTTATGACGCTTCCCGGCCCTCGCGCACCTCGTGGTGCTTTTGAAACCATGCTGGAAACTGCGCAACGTATGGCCTCTGTTCTTGACTGTGACTTGCGTGACGAAAGCCAAAGCGCTCTGACCCAGCAAACCATTGCCCATTATCGCCAGCGCATAGATGAATTTTGCCGCAAGCAAATGTCGGCAAGTCAAAATTTTGATCTGGTAGATTAATCCTAACGATTCAGCTTCAATAATGCAGAGTGAAAGGCCCTGCATTGATCCCTTCCCCGTAATACGAATGGCCTTTTTATGAGCGCTGAAACGACTACAGCGGCTAAAGAAGCCGCCTCCCTGCGCAACAATATCAATGAACACAGCTATCGCTACTATGTGCTAGATGCGCCAAGTATTCCTGATAACGACTATGATCGTTTATTCCGCCGCCTCCAAGAACTTGAAAAAAACTTCCCTGAAGTCCTCGTGCTTGAATCACCCACACAAAGAGTGGGCGAGAAACCCCAGCCACATTTTGATGAAGTTAAGCACGAAGTGCCGATGCTGTCTCTTGGTAATGCTTTTGATTCTGAAGAGCTGGGTGACTTTGAAAAAGGCATTCAAAAACAGCTGAGTGACACATCTCCGCTTGCTTATACCTGTGAACCTAAGTTAGATGGCCTTGCGGTAAGTTTATTGTACGAAAATGGCAAGCTGGTGCGCGCTGCAACCCGAGGCGATGGCTCTACAGGGGAAAACATTACCAGCAATGTGCGAACAATTCGCAGCATTCCTTTAGCGCTGATGGGCGAGAATATCCCCCGGAAGCTAGAAGTGCGTGGCGAGGTAATTTTACCCTTGCAGGGTTTTTCTCAACTAAACAGTAAGCAAATAGGAAAAGGCGAAAAGGTCTTTGCCAACCCCCGTAATGCTGCCGCAGGGAGCTTGCGCCAGCTTGATTCGCGCATCACCGCAACGCGACCCTTGGATATGTATTGTTATGCTATTGGCTGGATGGAAGGTGAGAGCTTGCCCGCTACCCATGGAGAAGTGCTCGCCTACCTGAAATCACTGGGCTTAAAAGTAAACCCAGAAGCTGCGCAAGTGACGGGCGCAGAAGCCGTTGCTGAATACTGCCGAGCCATGGCCGAAAAGCGCAGCACGCTGGCCTATGAAATTGATGGCGTTGTAGTGAAAGTAGATTCCTTGGCATTACAGGCAAAACTGGGTTTTGTTACCCGCGCCCCCCGTTGGGCTATTGCGTATAAATTCCCCGCAGAAGAAGCCGTTACCCAAATATTGGATGTTGATTTTCAAGTAGGGCGAACAGGTGCTATTACTCCGGTCGCGCGTTTAAAGCCGGTGTCTGTCGGCGGTGTTACCGTTAGTAATGCCACCTTGCATAACTTGGATGAAATAAAGCGCCTAGATGTACGCATCAATGATTTTGTAGTGATCTGCCGAGCCGGTGATGTTATTCCAGAAGTACAACGTGTGGTGATGGCACAACGGCCCGACAATGCAACACAAATCCCGCAGCCCAAACACTGCCCTGTTTGCAATTCAGAACTGGAATATACCGAAGGCGAAGTAATTGTTCGCTGCGACGCAGGACTGGCGTGCCAAGCGCAACTTAAAGAAGCCATCAAGCACTTTGTCTCCCGCCGAGCGTTGGATGTTGAAGGTTTGGGAGCCAAATTAGTCGATCAACTCGTGGATGAAGGCCTCGTAAACAACGTCGCCGAGCTCTACCACCTTAACGTGGAGCAACTGAGCAAGCTGGAACGCATGGGGCCAAAGTCTGCGCAGAATGTGAAAGACGCGCTGGATAAAAGCAAACAAACCAGTTTGCAGCGATTTCTGTATAGTTTGGGAATCAGAGAAGTAGGGGATGCCACAGCCCTTGCCCTAGCAAGAAACTTTGGCTCCCTGGAAAAAATTCAAGCAGCCAATGAAGAAGTGCTTATGGCAGTGGACGATATCGGCCCGATTGTCGCCCAACATATTCACCATTTCTTCCAGCAGGAAGAAAATATCAACGTCATCCACTCGCTACTGGATGCAGGTTTGGAGTGGGATCCCGTTCCCGTTGTTGCCAAGTCAGAGGGCAGCCAAGTGGCCGGTAAAACCTTTGTAATAACCGGAACCCTTGCCCTTTTTACCCGAGAACAAGCCAAAGCCAAGTTACAGGAGCAGGGCGCTAAAGTGTCCGGCTCTGTTTCCAAAAAAACGGATTATCTCGTAGCTGGTGAAGAAGCAGGAAGCAAGCTAAGCAAAGCGCAATCTTTGGGGGTGGAGGTTATAGATGAGCAGCAGCTGCAAGAATTGTTAACTCTTATCCAACCCCATGCTAAGGAGAATTTATGACTATTGATGAATATAACGAAAAGGATATTAAGGACACTGCATCGATAAGGGGTTTTATTGAATCGATTGAATCCCAGCAGCGGGAAATGATTTTGACATCAGGTGGTAATACCGTGGGAGCGATTTTGACTTCTGCTCAATATGAATGGTTTCTTGATCAGATGGATATGCAACAAGATATGACATTTGTTAATGAAAGGCCAGGAGATTTGAGTGGATCACAAACTCTTGATGAGCTGAAAAAAGAGTTTGATTGATGGCCTTGCAATTACACTGGGTATTATCTTCGTAGAGGTGTTCAGTTTAACCCCCACCCTTCTGCAAAACCTTAATTAAAGACGTTATTGCTCTAGAAATTTCAGCCGCCGCCTCTTCATTGTTGCTAAATTCAATCCAGCGCGAGCCGTTAATAGGAGAGCGTAGCCAGCAGCTATTTGTACCCGAAGAGCAGTGATAAGTGATGAAAGGGTCGATGCCATAAATATTAATTTTTGTGGTATTTATTACTGACTTAGAATTCTCTTTTTTAAACACATTGATTTTTTGAATGCTGGTAACGAGATTGCCAGAGAAGTCTTGGCTTAATCGGTAACGAGCGAGTGGAGGCTGTTCGGTTTTGATGATCTTTTGTTGGCGTTTTAGAGCGTAGGACACCAGCATGTCGTTGATATGTTTAAGTAGTGCATCGCTTGTGCTGCTGGTTAGGTAGAGTTGTTTTAACTGTTGTAGGTATTGCACTTCCGAACTTTCAAGCAGAGAGGTAGGTTGTTTTTCTGATGAAGTAATTTGTTTTTTCTCTGATCTATTTTTATTCTGACCATTTCTTTTTTCAATCGCAGTCAGTAAACCGAGGGCTTTATTGTAATCTTGGCTGCCTCGCTCTGCGTGTTCCACAAATCGGATTAAATTTATTGAAGCCTTGTCGAGCTCGTCAAGATGAAAAAATGTGCTGCCGTATAAAAAATAAAACTGATTGGGGAGGGTGGTATTTAATGCTTTAGCTTGGGAAAGAAAACTCTTTGCTTCAAGCTGATTATTGGATTCGATAGATTTTTCGGCAGCCAACAGCAATCGATCAGCTTCTGCATTAACAGGTAGGTCTAGTCCGAAAGTCGGGGGGCAAGCGATGATTAAAGCAAGAAGCGCTAGTGGCTTTAGGAAACGAAGCTTTTTCAACATTAAGTGAACCCTAGGTGTGATTAAGTAACGTGAGCATCTGGTTGTATTGAGTTTGTATTATTAGTTTTTGTTTGCTGGGTTGCAAGACCTCTATCCCTTTGGTTTTGACCAGAATGTATAAATACAGCTAACACCTCAGCGAACTCTGTAACTGTTCAGGTTGCGTTCAAATTTGAACAGAACAAGGCGAAAAATGTGAGTTTGTAGGTATAAATGATCATTTTTTAACGCTGTTATGCACGAATTTGAGCGTGAGCTGAGTCGTTGCAAATACAGAGCAAACCCAAGGTATTACAAGGAGGTTAGCAGAAATTTGTGGGTTTCCCAAGGATGCCGTGTCTGTTCTGAGTCAACTGCTCCATGCGTCGCCTAAAAGTGCCTACTGTTGGTGCTCTCGGCCTCCGTTCCTAGCTCGGATCTACCGGTTCCGTCCATGGAACCATATCTCCTGCATCCATGCAGTCGAACCCAAGCTATGGGATAGTTAGTGCTACTTTGAATCCCGAAACTTGAGTTATTAAAAGGCAGATTCAACCCTGAAGTAAATAATATTAACTTAGCGGGATAAAAAACTAAGGGAGTTCGCTTGTCCGTTTGACTGGGTTTTCTAACGGGTAGGTCTGTCACGTGCAGGAGCCCTGAGCTGATTCGCGTGCAAACGTCTACGTTTCATTAGGGGGCCGAAATCACCCCCTGTGCTTACTGGTATGAACAGGGATGGCCGCTTGCTGGTACGGACACACAACACTTGGCGTGTTTTAGCATAAATTAGTCTATTCATTGTATGAGTGGGGGTGTCATTCAAAAGGATGCCGCTGCATAATTTGATATCGTGCATTCGTTTGGTCGGTAGTTCTTACTGCCCAATGAAATTTTATATGGAATATATGTTAAAAAGCTACAGAGCACTGTTACCGGCAAGTTGGATAGCTTATTTATGGATATTGCCGGCATTATTTTTTTCGTTCCAAGTTTCAGCAGCGCAAGCCGTTTTACACTTTAATGTAACCGGACAGCCGCCGCTAAATACGGCAGCGCACAACGGTTTTCTTGATGAAGTAAGTCGTGAAGCATTAGCTAGAATCGGCTATCAACTTGTTGTTGACCGTTTGCCTGCTGAGCGAGGTCTGCGTAATACTAACCTCGGTTTTTCTGATGGTGAAATGAGCCGTGTTGAGGGTGTCGATAGACTCTATCCAAATCTGATACGTGTACCTGAAAAAATCATGGACTGGGAGTTTGTTATTTTCACCAAGCAGCGGATTAATTTATATCGTGGCTGGCATAGTTTGGAAAACAGGGATGTTGGATTTATCACTGGTTGGAAAATCGTGGAAGAACATATGCCTGTGACGGCAATCATTACTAAAACCAGTAATGCAGATCAGCTTTTCTCGCTGTTACAGAAAGATCGTGTTGAGATGGTTATCTATGAATCCTGGGGTGGGCGATATTTAGCGCAGGAATCAGGGTTTGATACTATTCGCATACAGAAGCCTGCTCTTGAGAAAAAGGAAATGTATATTTATTTACATAAAAATCACGAGTCCTTAGTACCAAAATTAGCGCAAGCACTCGCTGATATGAAAAGGGATGGCAGCTATGCCGAGATGGTAAAAACACACCTCACTAATCTTATTAATAAAGATACCTCATGGCAATAATACCGGCATTTTTAAAAAATAGGCTTGCTCGTCGTATTGGATTTTATGTCATCCTGACGAGTAGTATTATTACCGTATTTACTTCTGGTCTTCAGCTGTATTCTGAATTTCAACGGGATGTTAACGGTATTAATAAGCGCTTGGAGTTAATTGAGAAAACCCAATTGGGTAATATAGTGTCCCGTGTTTGGGTGTTGAATATTGACGAATTACAAGGGGTGCTGAACAGACTGATAAAACTACCATCGATTGAGTATCTTGCTGTCTATGATGAAAAATCTGTATTGCTCTTTGAGGTGGGGGCCGATAGTGATAACGAAAACAATATTGTTAAAGTGTATCGGCTGCTGCATAAGCACAATAACCGCGAGTATGATATTGGTTCTTTTGTGGTTAAGGCTTCATTGGATGACGCTTACAATCTAATAGTGGATCGGGCGATGGTTATTATTGCCGCTAATGCGTCTAAAACATTTATCGTGGCTGGCCTTATTTTATTTGTCTTTTACAGGTTGGTTTCTCGGCATATCGCGCAAATAGCCGCATTTTCTGAGCAGCTAACAATTCACACCCTGCACAGTCGCTTTTCGTTTGATCGAAAAGAAAATCGTCCCGAACGCCAGGATGACTTGGATGTACTGAATGCTGCCTTGACCAAAATGCAGGCTAACCTGTTGGCAACAATGCGCGATTTACGTGAACGCGAACAGGATCTTGCTGTCACTTTGCACAGTATTGGTGATGCCGTGATTGCAACCAATT
>JAESUE010000311.1 GCA_016763235.1 Pseudomonadales bacterium | reverse complement strand
TTCTGAGGGCCTGAGTTTGATGGTGACTATGCCTCTAATACAAGCTGTTAAGGGTATGCCGTTAACGCTGAGTTATGTCATAAAGTTAATGATGTGTTTGAAGTATAAGGAGTTTGTTCGTAATTATTACGCTCATTTTTGATGGAAACCTAAACAGTTTCAGCATTCGCTGAATAGCTGTGTTTTCTCATGCGTTAATCAGAACCTCTCTATCGATTCTGCAGCTATAATAAGAGAACACTCATTTTGTTGCGTACCAAAATATGGAAATTGAAGACCTAAGTACAGCGCAGGCAAAGCCACGGGTGCTTGTGATTGATGATTCCAAGCTATTGCGGAAAGCTGCCAATAAGATACTTGAGCGTTATTTCGATGTAAAAACAGCGGAAGACGGTGAAGATGGTTGGGAGCAAATTGCGGTTGATGACACTATTCAAGTTGTATTCTGTGACTTGATGATGCCTGTTTTAGATGGGTATGGGTTTCTTGAGCGAGTGCGATCGTCAAAAAATAATCGAATCTTTGAGATACCCATTATTATTGTAACGGGTGGTGAGTCGGAAGAGGCGAAAGAAAAGGCGTTTGCATTAGGCGCGACGGATTTTATTACCAAGCCGTTTAATTCTATCGATGTGCTAGCAAGGGCAAAAGCGCACTCAACGAATCAGAAAAAAACACAAGAGCTTGTTCAAAATAACACGCTGTTAGCTCAAAATACGACAATTGACCCTACCACAGGCTTAGGTAACAAGTTGTATTTCCTCGAAAAGGTTAAGCAAGATATATCTTTCAGCAGAAGGCATCGCTTACCTTTGTCTTTAATTATTTTTGAAGTTGCAGAATATAATAATATATTTCTAAAAAATGGAAAAAAAGTATCAGAAAAGATAATTTACGAGGTAGCTAAGCTTGTTTCCAAGACACTTAGAAGTGAAGATGGCGTTGCAAGGGTAAGCGCATCACAAATAGTGGTAACGTTATTATCGACTTCAGGAGGAAATGCTCAGGCACTTTGCGAAAGAATTTCAGCAAGTGTCGGTAAATTAAATTTTTTAATTTCTGGGTGTCGGCTGGAAATTACCCTGAGATACGGTTCTTATAGCCCTACATCTGAAGGTGCGCTGACGGCAGAGGAAACACTACTTCGATTGGCCGAAAACTTAGGAATGGAAAAGCTTGAGAGGCTAGAGAAAGATTCTGATGAGGCTATACCTAAATTTGTTCCTCGTGTTGATATAAAGGACAGGGATGATGAAACGGGGTTTCTAGATGTTTCAAGAATACTCCAGAAGCTTGATGATGCGAAGTATGCGGATGTTGATAGTGAGTTTACAAAAATTGAACGCGATTTGTGGGCGCTAATTTTCACAACGACAGATGAGAAAAAAAGAAAAATTCTCGATCTTCTTAGTGAGCTTAAATAATCGATATTATGTGTGTGAAAGTGGAAACATTCTTTAATTGTCGTTGTTTATGGCGCTGATATAATAAAAACATCTCTAAATTAAAGTGATACAAATATAGCGGAACTTAACATCACCAGAGTTAGAATTATTGCGCTAACCCATATTAGTGTTTGGGTTTTTTTGTCCTCCTGATTGTTTAGATTTTGTAATGCTTGTTTCGATTCAAGAATTTGTTCTCGCCTTATAAGTGTATTGTTTTTATTGCTATTGGTTTTTTTTTGTTTTGAGGTTTCTGTTTCTATGGCCCGCTCTAAAGGGGTGCCGATTACAGTTTTATCTGCATCAAGAAAAGGGCCGTTAATACTTACTTCTACTTGGCCGATTTTTAATGTGTCACCTGGGCGAGCGTAGGCGCTGGTTATTTTTGTTCCATTTATTAGGCAGCCATTAGCAGACCCCATATCGGTTATTTTTAAGGCTCCTCCAATTATATCGAGGCGTGCATGTTTTCTTGAAATATTATCCTCGGAAAATATTATTTCGCATTCCGGGGAGCGCCCGATAATATTTAATTTTTTAAGCGCGTGGCGTTCGCCTGTATTGGAACCGGAGATTATTTCGATATACCACTTATCTGATACTGAATCTTGGATAACTGGGATCGGTGCGTTTTCAGATTTTGGTTCCAGAATTTCTAGCTCAATGTTGCATAATCGTATTACATCACTTGTTTTAACTGGCTGAGCAGTATTTATTGCCTTGCCATTTATTGACACATCATTAGCACTTTCGTCGGGAAGTAAATATATGCCGTTATCTTTTATGACTAAGTCGGCATGGTGCTGTTTAATTCCAGCTTTATTAATAATTACGTCATTGTCATCGGCGCAGCCAATGGATAATTTTGGAGGGATAATCCAAATAGGTTCTTTCTCGGTATTTTTAAGTTTTATTTGGTACATTACAAGCCCTCAGAAGCTAAGCATATCTAATAAGTAAAGCTAAGTATTTTCAGGATACAAGCTTAGGGTGTTTTGAATGATATGTTGTTGATAAGTAGTGTGTTATTTATTCGACTTCGTGGGTTATTTTCTTCATGAAGTTGGTAGACTGTTATGAGGGATTGATTATTAAAACTATTCAGCGATCGGGAGTTGTTAATGTTAAATAAAGACGTGTCTTCACTTTTGCTAAGCCAGGATGTTGATTTGAGCCTTCCAGAGGAAGGGGGTTCCATTTTAAAGTGGAAATCCGAGGTGTTCTCAAATTTGGCTTGCTACGATAGCTGGCTCGATAAAGCCATGGCTGGTGGTTTCCTGTCTGATCGCATGGCTTATGTTTTCCTTTCCGGTTACCAAGCTGCTCTTCATGCAAAATTTCCAATGCTGAGTGCCGATAAACTTGGTGCCTTCTGCGTTAGCGAAGAGGGTGGTAATCGGCCTAAAGCAATCCTAACATCCTTTCAGAAGGAAGGTGGCAACTATAAACTTAACGGAATTAAAACCTTTGTTACCTGCGCAGAAGATGCAGATGAGCTGCTCGTTGCGGCATTTGATTCGGCGCTTGCTTCCCCTCGCCCTGCGATAAAAATATTTCATATTGATGCAGCTGTTGAAGGTGCCTGTATTGAAGAGGATAAGACGCTTCCTTTTATGCCAGAGTTAAAAAGAGGTCGCTTGACGCTTGATGGCTGCATGTGTTCCGCTGCGAGCCTACTGGAAGGCGACGGGTATGCAGATTACATTAAGCCCTTCTCACCCTTGGAAGCCCTTTATGTGATGGCGGCGGGGGTGAGCTATATGATGCGTTTAGCACGCCTTTATCAGTGGCCAGACACCTTCGTCGAACAATGCTTTGCGTTGCTTATTTCGATAGAGGGAGCGAGTTTTTGTGAACCTGAAACGGTTGAAAATCAGATATTCATTAGCGGGCTAAAGGAGCAAATCAAGGCTCTGGTCATAATGACGGAGAACCCAGGCTATTGGGCCGAATCTGATCCTGATGTGTATAAGCGTTGGTTGAGAGACAAGGTTATGCTGATGATGCCAGATCGGGCCCACAGTATTCGGCTTGAAAGAGCGTGGCAAAATCTCAGGCATGGCTCTGCGGAATAAACGTGTTGTTTTTACAAAATTGGCCAGTCGAGGGGCTTATAGTGGGAGAAAACCCCCTAAACGTCCGTTGCCAACGCTTCTTTACGTACGTTTTGTGACCTGTGCACGCAGTAGTCACTCGCTCAGAAAGTATACTTACATAAGGTAGAGCACCTTGTGGGGCTTGTTCTGTAGTATGGGTTCGTTGGGAGCATTGGGTATCGTGCGAGTGTTAAGTGTGATGAAAAAAGGGGGCTGCAGCGGCTTCGATAATAATCGAGGTGGTTTTGCCCCAGTTCAGGAATATCCGGTGCAACTTGATAGCCCTGTGTCTGATGGTAGTGTTGGCTTTCGTTCTATTCTGAATGGCCAGAGAAGGTCTGAATTTGACGTCAGTGATACAATTTGCGTATCCGATACCAATGAAGTCTGTCAGGCAGTAAAGCAACTTTTTGGTGGATGTACCGCATCGAGCCATTTTCAAACTATTGAAGATGGTTTTGAGATTTTTGATACTCTTTATGAAGGCCGGAACGCCTCCTATCATCGCTGTGAAACCGATTACCATAATAAACAGCATGTGCTTGATGTCACCTTGGCGACAGCGCGGCTTATCTGGGGCTATCAGAAGCAAAGCAGTGGTGCAGATATTCTTACCGACGAAGAGGTGGTAACGGGGTTGTTAACGGCCTTATTTCATGACGTGGGATATTTGCGGAAAAAAACTGAAACAGGGGTTAAACATGGTGCGGAGTTTACTAAGATTCATGTCTCCCGTGGCGCAGATTTTTTAGCTGACTTGCTAAAAAGACAGGGTATGGCTTGTTACTCTGCGGAAGCAAAAGGGCTTGTTCACTTTACCGGTTATGAAAAAGCGATTGAAAGCATCGAGACTTCAAGCCCAAAGCTTAGAAACTTAGGGTATTTGATTGGTACAGCGGATGTCATTGCTCAAATGGCAGATAGAACCTATCTTGAAAAATGTGAGAATTTTCTTTATCCCGAATTTCTGCTTGGGGGAATGTGCTCGCAGAAAAATTCGGTGGGACGTGATGAGGTGATTTATGCCTCCTCCCAAGAATTGATGGCGAAGACGCCGGCATTTATGTCGTCAGTGATCCAAAATCGGCTTGTTGATGCGTTTCAATCATCCTATCGATTTGTAGAAGCCTGCTTCCAAGGCTCAAATTTATATTTATTAAGTATTAATAAAAATTTTAGTTATCTAACCCAACAATTAAATAAGAATACAATTTCCGAGCAGAATAGTAATACTTCCTCGGTGCTTCTTCGGCGTAATATAACAGACTCATTTGGCACCCAAACACCTTGAATCCAGGGTGAACTACGCAGTTCACGCTCAAATTTTAACGCAATCTGAACAGTTTCAGAGTTCGCGGAGGTATTACAATCTACGTTAATCGAAGCCGATTAATCCCCCTGGTTTCTTAAATTAGCTGGTCCCTTATATTTGGATCTTCGCTGCTTCTTTCCCAATACTCAGAAAATAGCTGGCTTTGAGTTCGCACCTTTGCTCTATCGCTATAACAGACCAAGCCAGCGTGGGAGTCAGGTGTGGGTTTTTCCATTATGGCGGTATGGTCAAACAATAATATTGTCTGATCTCCAAAATTATAGCTCTCATCGGCTTTTCTTATCTTTATTGCCGATATTCTGTTGTTCAGTAGTAATAATGGAATACGGCTTTGTATCAGTACACGAGTGTCTTTAAGTAAAATCTGAATATTGCTGTGGCGATTACCTCGTGCGAATTGAGAAAAGGCGTCAGCGATTTCTTGGCTTTCAAATAACACATGAGGTAAATCATCGGAATAGATCTGAATGATGCGACTTGATTGTTTGGTGAGCGATTCGATGTGATGTAAATAATCTTTTGCAGCGTTTAATACGACGCGATTACTGGATTCCCCCAGTATGTTTTCTTCTGCTTTTTGTGATGATGTCATTATGGGCACTACTTTATTGGTAGGTGGCTACTATATCGTTAATAGTAGTCTCAAAATGCATGGTGTTGCGTGAGAAATGGCCATAAATGGCTAAAGTGGGGCTTCCCTGTGAAGAGGCATTTCGTTAGGAGGCTTGCCGCATTAGTTACCTAATCTTAATGGTCTGGCTTTTTGCTTTGTCATATTTTGGAGTAATGGTCGCTATAATGTCAGCAGAAAAACGAGCGTAAGCATCACTGGCTTGCACATTACAGGGCAAGCCAGTGTTCTGCTAAAAGATATCGAACTGGTTTTTCGTCGTCTGCCGTTACGATTGCCTGAAAGGTATGGGTGTTCATGCCGAATGTTTATAGCAATTTCGCTCAAATATTTTCATAATAGCCAGCTTTGCATTCTAAGGACTTTACATGAACACCCCACACACTTTAATGGTTCAGGGTACCACCTCTGATGCCGGTAAAAGTGTATTAGTTACTGCACTTTGTCGTATTTTAGCGCGTCGCTCCGTTCCAGTTGCTCCCTTTAAGCCGCAAAACATGGCGTTGAACAGCGCTGTAAGTAAAGAGGGCGGGGAAATTGGCCGTGCGCAAGCTGTTCAGGCGCAAGCGTGCTTTCTACAGCCCTCTGTGCGAATGAATCCGATTCTTCTTAAGCCTAACAGTGATACAGGTTCGCAGGTGATTGTGAATGGTCAGGCGATTGGCAATATGAGCGCGAAAGAATATCACGCTTATAAGCCTCGCCTGCTTCAAGAGGTGGTGGCAAGCTATCAGGCTTTACGCAAAGAGCACAAAGTCGTTATTGTTGAAGGCGCTGGCAGCCCCGCTGAAATTAATCTTCGTGATAATGATATTGCCAACATGGGCTTTGCTGAAGAGATAGACTGCCCCGTTATTATAGTGGCTGATATCGACCGAGGGGGGGTGTTTGCACACCTTTATGGCACTTGGGCGTTATTATCAATAACTGAAAAAGAACGCGTAAAAGGCTTTGTTATTAATCGATTTCGTGGTGATGAAAGTCTTTTGAAAAGTGCGATTAGTTGGCTTGAGGAAAAAACTACCGTCCCTGTAATTGCCGTCATTCCCTATATTAAAAACCTTCATATTGAAGCCGAAGATAGTGTTGCATTAAATCACTATGAAAATAAATCAGCGTCTGCTGAATTACTAAATGTTGTCGTCATCCGTTTACCGCACATCAGTAATTACACCGATTTTGATGCTTTACGCAAACACCCAAATGTAAACTGCTCTTTTGTGGAGAAAGCCAGCGATTGCCAAGGGGTAGATTTACTGATTATTCCAGGAAGCAAAAATGTGCGCTCTGACCTGGATTGGCTAAAGCAAAACGCTTGGCCTGGGATGATTCAGCGCCATATACGTCTTGGTGGAAAAGTAATGGGGCTTTGTGGCGGTTATCAGATGCTCGGGAAAGCCATTCACGATCCCAGCGCTATTGAGGGTGAAGCAGGAAGTAGTGACGGTTTGGGCTACATTGAAATGGAGACATCCTTACGTTCTGAGAAGAAATTAAAACAAGTGAAAGGCAAAATAGTCGATACACATAATCACAAGGATATTAGCGTGGAAGCGTATGAGATTCATGCGGGAATAAGTTATGGCCCAGCCCTTGAGAAAGCTGTTTTTATTATTGAAGGCAAAGGTGAAGGGGCCTGGGCAGAAGAAGGTTCTGTGTTGGGTACCTATCTTCATGGCTTATTTGATCATCCAGAATCGCTGGCATATTTACTTATATGGGCAGGCTTAGAAAAGTCGGTAAAATTTGACTATCAGGGTTTTAGAGAGAAAGAAATAAATCGTTTGGCGGATGTGGTTGAAGATGCTTTTTCGCATCAAACTTTGTTGTCTTTACTTGCGCTTGAGGAGCCTAAACCATGATGGCCATCAATATACTTATCGTCGCATTAATGATGGATTTTTTCTTTGGTGAACCTAAACGTTTTCATCCGCTTGTTGGTTTGGGCATTTTCGCCGATACCGTTGAAAATAGGCTTAATAAACCGGGCACCTCTAGAATGCCAGGTTTGATAGCGTTAGGGGTTGTTGTCGTTCCGCTGTGCTTGCTTGCCAACATTCTGGAAGCTGCACTAATTGCCATGCCTATTATTTCTTTTTTGTTGTCCGCCCTTATTCTTTATCTGGCAATTGGCTGGAAAAGTTTGTTGGAGCATGCAGAAGCGGTAAGGCTTCCTTTGCAAAATGAAAATATAAAAGTTGCTCGTCAACAAGTGTCTTATATAGTTAGTCGTGATACTGCAAGTTTGACCCCTGAAGGCGTTTCGGCAGCCGCAACGGAGTCGGTTCTTGAAAATGGGAGTGATGCGATTTTTGCACCTATTTTTTGGTTCTTATTAGGTGGTTTACCCGCCGTTGTTTTATATCGTATTGTTAATACCCTTGATGCGATGTGGGGCTATAAAAACCCACATTTTTTTTATTTTGGGTGGGGTGCGGCGAAACTCGATGATTTACTTAACTGGGTGCCAGCCAGAATATGCGCGCTCACCTATGCGTTATGCGGTCACTCTAACGCTGCGTTTAAGTGCTGGCATGAGCAAGCAGGAGATTGGAAAAGCCCCAGTGCTGGGCCGGTAATGGCAAGTGGTGCAGGTGCTATTAATGTAAAGCTAGGGGGGGTTGCGCACTATCACGGTGACAGCCAAGTTCGACCGCCACTAGGCTGCGGTGATACTGCGAGCTATAAAAGTATTCAGCAGGCAGAAAAATTAGTTAACCGAAGCCTATTTCTTTGGGTGAGCATTCTTTTTATCGGTTCGGTTTTTTTATGATAGAAAAAACATCTCTTCCTTTTCATGGTGGAAACCTTCAGCAGGCAAGTGAAAAATACGGCATACCCCAAGAAAACTGGATTGACCTTTCAACAGGTATTAATCCCCGTTCCTATCCTTTTACTCCGCTTGAGCAGCGTTATTATCAGCAACTCCCTTATCTTGATTCACGCCTTATTCAGGTAGCCAAAGATTATTATCACTCAGCGAATGTTTTGCCGGTTCCCGGCAGCCAGAGTGTTATTCAGTTGTTGCCTGATATTTTACCAGCGGGGGATTTATGGGTGCCAGAGGTGGGGTATCAAGAGTATGCCCATCAATGGCAAAAACATGGCCGTGCTATTTTTACATACCCGTCTTTTTGTGTTGAAAAAAGTGTTGAAAAAATAAACCTCCTGCTAAACCATGGGCAGTTTGGGCATTTGCTTATCATAAACCCTAACAATCCGACCGGT
>JAESUE010000024.1 GCA_016763235.1 Pseudomonadales bacterium | reverse complement strand
TGCAGGGGCCGGGAGAGATCACCAAGTGTTCGGGTTTCTTTTTGGCGATTTCTTCGATACTGATTTCATCATTGCGGTAAACCTGTACATCGGCCCCCAGTTCACCGAAGTACTGCACGACGTTGTAGGTGAAGGAGTCGTAGTTGTCGATCATTAATAGCATGTTTAATCCTCCGCCTTGGTGTTTCGCTGAGTGATGGCTGTACTTTGAGCGGACTCGTCGAGTTGCAAGCCATTGCAGGCCAGCTCTGCTGCACGGAAAATAGCTCGGCCTTTGTTCATGGTTTCTTCCCATTCCATTTCGGGAATGGAGTCGGCCACAATGCCCGCGCCAGCCTGAATATGTAGGGTTTTATCTTTGATGACGGCGGTGCGAATGGCGATGGCGGTGTCCATATTGCCATGCCAAGAAAGGTAACCCACTGCACCACCATAAATGCCGCGTTTTACGGGTTCCAGTTCGTCGATAATCTCCATGGCACGAATTTTTGGCGCGCCACTAAGAGTGCCAGCAGGCAAGGTGGCCTTTAATGTATCCATGGGGCTTTTGCCTTTGGATAGTCGCCCTTGTACATTGGAGACAATGTGCATGACATGGGAATAACGTTCCACACTCATTTGATCTGAAAGCACCACCGAGCCAATTTCCGCTACTCGGCCAATATCGTTACGGCCAAGGTCGATGAGCATAAGATGCTCGGCGATTTCTTTGGGGTCAGCGAGCAATTCTTTTTCCAGTTCTTTATCTTCCTCTGGCGTTTTACCGCGTTTACGGGTGCCAGCAAGGGGGCGTACGGTAATGATATTGTCTTCCGAGCGAGCGAGAATCTCCGGTGACGAGCCAACGATGTGGAAACTTTCAAGGTTCAGATAATATAAATAAGGGGAAGGGTTCAGGTGTCGCAGCGCGCGGTAGAGGTTGAGCGGCGATGCTTCAAACGGTACCGACATGCGCTGGGCCAGTACCACCTGCATGACATCACCGGCGAGGATATATTCTTTAATGCGCTTCACCGCTGTTTGATAATTTTCTTTTTCAAAGCCTGATTTGAAATCTGCTTCACTTATTTTTGGGTATTTGGTGATGTCTTCTGCTGGCAGCGGTTGGCGAATCTGTTCAAGCAGTTGGTCTAGGCGTTGTTGGCCTTTTTCATAGGCATTGGCGTCGTCGGGGTTCACATGAGTGAGTACAAATAATGAGCCGTTGAGGTTGTCGAAAACCACAAGGTCGTCGGAGACCATCAACAGAATGTCGGGGGTGCCGATGTCGTCTGGATTTTTTGCCAAGCCGAGTCGTGGCTCTGCATAACGCACCGCATCGTAGGCAAAGTAGCCCACTAAGCCACCGTTGAATTTGGGCAGGCCGGCGATTTCTGGCACTTTGAACTGGCCCTGAAAGTCTTCAATATAAGCCAAAGGGTCGTCGACGGTTTCTTGTCGGACGATGGAATCCTGAAATTCGTGGGTGACTTCGTAGCCGGTAATTCTAAGGCGGGTTTTGCATGGCAAGCCAATAATGGAGTATCTGCCCCATTGTTCGCCACCGTGTACCGATTCAAATAAATAACTGTAGGGCTGGGATGCGAGCTTTTGGTAGCAGCTGAGAGGTGTTTCTAAGTCGGCAATAATCTCTCGGGACAGGGGGATACGGTTGTAACCCTGCTTGGAGTAAGCGGAAAATTGTTCTGGCGTCATGGTGTTTTCCTAAACGGAGTAAAGCGCAGGTGTCGGGCGTTCGCTCAGATGAGCGGTAAGCAAAAGGAAGTAACTGTTAGCGACGCCAGCGAGTGCGAGGAGAGGGGCTTTGGAGAGCCGCTGCCTGGGTGCAGGCTTTGAAAAGAGGGAGATGCAACACGATTTAATCCGTTGTTTTGAACTATTAAACTCACGCCAAAACTTGCTTATAGCAGCGTTAAAAATGATCATTTAACCATATAAACTTACATTTTCGCCTTGTTCTGCTCAAATTTGAACGCAATCTGAACCGTTACAGGGTTCGCTGAGTCGTTACTTCTCTTTAAAGGACATTATTATGCGCAACCCGCTACTTTCGGATGCTGAACTACCAAAATTTAACAGTATTACAGCTGAGCACATTGAGCCGGCCATTGATCAGATTCTTGCTGATAACCGCGCGGCATTACAGGTACTGTTGGATGAAAAGACAGTGAGCGTAGAGGGGTTTATTTCCTCCTATGAAACTATCATGGATCGTTTGGATAAGGCGTGGTCGCCTGTTTCTCATTTACACAGTGTGGCAGACAGCGAGGCACTGAGAGAGGCTTACCTTCCTGCTCAGGCTAAATTATCTGCCTATCATACCGAGCTGGGTCAGAATGAAGCGCTGTATAAAAAGGTTAAAAGCTTTGTGGACGACGCCTCTTTTAGCCGCCTGCCTCAAGCGGAAAAGAAATTTCTTGAAAACAGTGTGCGGGATTTTCATCTTTCTGGCGTGGATCTCGATGGTGATAAAAAATTACGTTACGGGGAAATAGTTCAGCGTTTATCGGAGCTAGGCACCTGTTTTGGTAATAACGTGCTCGACGCGACGCAGGCTTGGGAAAAGCAAATTATTGACCTGGAGCATCTGAAAGGTCTCCCGGAGTCAGCGCTGGCTGCGGCTCGGCAAGCGGCTGAACAAAAAGACTTGGAGGGTTATCTTTTTAATCTCGAATACCCGAGTTTTTTCCCCGTTATTACCTATTGTGATAATCGCGCCCTTCGTGAGGAAATTTATCAGGCTTATAGCACCCGTGCTTCTGAGCTATTTGTGACGGGTAAGCAGTGGGATAACCAGAGCATCATTACAGAAGTGCTCGACCTGCGCTGTGAGCTAGCAAACCTACTTGGTTTCGAAAGTTATGCGCACTATTCCCTTGCCACCAAAATGGCCGATAAGCCTGAAGACGTCACTGCCTTTCTCAATGAGTTGGCAGAGCGCTCGGTGAATGTTGCGCGTAAGGAATTCCACAGCTTGAGTGATTTCGCCCGTGAATCGCATCAGGTGGATGAACTAGCCCCTTGGGATGTGGCGTATTACAGCGAAAAACTACGTCTTAAAGAATTCGACTTATCTCAGGAGGCGTTGCGGCCTTATTTCCCCCTTAATGGTGTGCTGAAGGGTTTATTTGAGGTTGTTTCCCGCTTATATGGCATCGAGGTTAAGCCGGAGGAAGAGGCTGTTGAAACGTGGCATGCCGATGTGCAGGTATTTGCTATTTATCAGGGTGGGCAGAGGATTGCCCGTTTTTATCTCGATCTTTATGCGCGCGCCAATAAAAAAGGCGGCGCTTGGATGGGAGAATGCCGTGTACGTCGCCGTCTTTCCAGCGAAGCAATACAGCAACCCGTGGCCTATATGGTCTGTAACTTCAATGGCCCGGTGGGAAATCAGCCTGCGCTGCTCACGCATAACGAAGTCACCACCTTATTTCACGAATTCGGGCACGGCTTGCATCATATGCTAACGCAGGTGAACTGTGCTGGGGTATCCGGCATTAACGGCGTGCCTTGGGATGCGGTAGAACTGCCCAGTCAATTTCTTGAAAACTGGTGTTGGCACCCGGAAGCCATTGCTTTATTTGCCAAACACCATGAAACAGGCGAAGCCCTGCCGCAAGAAATGCTCGATAAGTTACTTGCCGCGAAAAACTTCCAGTCGGGAATGCAGATGGTACGACAGCTGGAGTTCTCCCTCTTTGATTTTGTCTTACATTCCACTTGGAAGCAGCCTGGGGTGAGTGTGCAAGGCGTGCTGGATGCAGTGAGGGAAAAGGTTTCGGTGGTGCCGATAGCTGATTTTAATCGCTTTCAATGTGGTTTCAGTCATATTTTCGCTGGCGGTTATGCCGCAGGTTATTATTCCTACAAATGGGCAGAAGTATTGTCTGCCGATGCCTTTTCGCGTTTTGAAGAAGAGGGGATCTTTAACGCGAAAACGGGTGCAGATTTTAAACAAAACATACTTGAAAAGGGCGGCTCCGAAACTCCTCAAGCCCTGTTCGAGGCCTTTCGAGGTCGGGCTCCCGATGTTTCGGCATTATTACGACATAGCGGTTTGGCAAAAGGATAATGGAATACAAAATAGTGGGTGCAAAACGATTTATCGCCGGTGCCGTGTGTCCGCAGTGTAAGGCTGCGGATAAAACCATTACCTTCCCGATCAACCGTTTTATTCAATCGGAAGAGAATGGCGCGGTGGAAATAGAGGATGAAATTATGGCTTGCGTGAGCTGCTCTTTTGAACAATCCAAATTGGAGTTGTCTCTATCTGCGCAAAAAATACCGGCCAGCCCGGCTGAAATTAGGCCGCTTTTGGTAAGGGATGCGACAAACAAGGAAGGGTAATAAGTAACACCTCAGATTACGCTCAAATTTGAACGCAATCTGAGGTGTTACGGTAATGACAGGCTAAGCGCTTGGTTATCAAGCTAAAGTCGTAACTTTACCTGACTTTCTGCGAGTAATTCTGACCAATGCAACCAGGCTTTTGTCCAAGCGATTTGTTTCTCATCGCTGATATGTAATCCTGGGTCTAGGTTTTTCTTAGAGTTTGAAGGTTGAATAATTTCCTTTGCCAATTCAAAGCAGAAATCATCGAGCTGATTTGAAAAAGGCTCTCCAATCAAATTGTGAATGATTAAATTAGCCGTAATCATATCCACGGGTACGAGTATTTTTCCGCTTTCTAGCAAAAAACGATCATTAACTTCTTCTATCAGGCGGTGGGTAAGGTAAGACGACTCCATAAGCCGCTCCAGGCTTTCTTCGTGCCCTATAATCCTCGGCGGATTAAGAAAAAAATCCTCAGATAGCTTTATTATCGGAAGTAATAAGCCAAGCATATTGGCTTCTGCAGACGCTTTTGCCATGACAGATAAAAATCGTGGCGCGTGTGCGATATATTTGATGACAAAGTCTGCTAATACGGTAGGTGAGTGCTTTTTATTTTTAATGGTGACAGCGGAGTGCAAGCCATCCGTCACTTTCTGTAAGTGAAGAGAAAGCTGTTTGGTTTTGTCTTCATGTGCTTTGGCCTTAGCAATGAGATTGCCAAGCTTTTCAAGTTGCACCTTAAACCCCCTTTTTTCGCTGAAAAACATCAGTTTCAGATTGAAGCTAACATTCTTTGAATTTTAGTTAGAGGCCGTTTATATCGCCATGAGTATATTGGTGATTATGTGGGAAGCGTGTTTAATTTTCCATGAAACATTTACGTTAACTTCAGTTTGCGGCTAAAAGCTGGGGGGAGTCGGTGTTGGAATTGATTACTTTCGAACCGCTGGTTGCTCTCTAACTAAGCAACATAGAAAGGATTTTGTGACCCCTTTCTCAAGCCGAAGTATAAAGTGTGAAATATTTACATTTTTACTCTAGCCTCCCACTTGTTGTAGCGATGATCGGTGAGGTGACGCATTCGACTTTTTTATGCAGCCCTGATCATTCGCAATAAATGTAAGACAAAACGCTTATTGCGTTTTTTATATTATTCCTCCGAATGAATATTCAATACTAGCGTAAATTGGGTTAAACGAATGATACCTGCCATTAGTTTTAGACGTAAAACACCTTTCTTTCGTTTCTTCCTATTCCTACTCAGTGTATTCCTTTTTGCCTGTGGTGGTTCTCAGGATGCCGCTAACCCTGGTGGTGAGAGGAAAAATGAAAGTGATTTTATTCCAGCATCAGAAGGACCCGGTGGTCAACCCTCTGTCACTTTAACGGGGCGAGGTGTAAAGGGTATTGTGCAGCATGCACAGGTCTCTGCATTTGGTGTTCAATCGGGCTTGCCAAGCGAGGAAATAATTGGTTCAAGCATAACTGATGAGGAGGGACGCTTTTCTATCCGCATCGCTCGCTGGAAGTTTCAAAAATTGGCCTATCTGGAAATATCTGCCGATACGTCCTCTCAGTTTCCAAGCATGATGCTGTGTGACGCTTATAGTGGCTGTGGCCTGCAAAATGATTTGATGGTTGGCTATGGAGATTATTTTCGGTTATCCCCTAGCTTTCTGATGCGAAATGTCGCCACGTTAAAAGGTGTTGAAAATAGCTTTATTGGAAATTTTTCGCCACTGCGGCATGCCGCAGTGGCGCGTGCGGAAGCTAAAAGTGGAGGTTTGTCTTGGTCAAATATAAAAGAAGCGGAAGGTGAGCTGGGAAATTTATTACTGTTTTCCAAACCACTGCGAGAATTGGTGCCTGTAAACCTACTTTCTGCCGCTGAAACGGCAGCCGCATCTGATGAGCAAGTGGTGCTGGCAATTCTCGAGTCTGCATTTTTAAATATTGGTGTTTCACCCAATTATGTGGCGGTGGAAGAGTTACTTTCCCGCGTAACAACGTTGGGCGGTCAATTTCAGTCGGATATTACTAGTGATTTATATCGTCTCTCCTTGCGCAATCTACTTCGAGCGGCTTATCACAACATTCCGGACAGTGTGGCGCATCGTTCCGGTATTCAGTCCCATTTGTTGAGAATTATTGATGCAAGGGTGCCAGGCTTAGCACTTGAGCTGGTCGGCTCCCAACCGCAAAATAATTCCGCCGATGAGTTTGCTCTACAGCTGTTAAGCAATGATGGAGGTCAAATAAAGGTTTTGCCCCTCGATGAGCTGTGCGCCACTGGGTGTGAGTATTTGGCAGTAGAAGGTACGCCTTTTTCTTTAAGCCTGATTCCTGAAGACGGGTATGAGTTCAGCCACTGGGAAGGGGATTGCGCAGAGAGCAGTGGAAGTTGTGACTTGTTTATGGACCGCGCGAAAACAGCAAGTGCGATATTTATATTAAGCCAAGCGGATCCAACGTTCTATTCCTTAGACTTGAATATTAGTGGTGCCGGACAGGTGCTGGAACAAGATTCCATCATCCGGTGCCTTGGTGAGGGCTGTAATGTGTTGCTGGAGGAAGGTCAGCAGATTGTGCTGGTAGCGACTGCGAGTGATGGGTATCAGTTTGATGGCTGGTCTGGCGATTGTTCGGGCACGGGCAATTGCGAACTCAGTATTAATGGAGATAAATCCGTGACGGCTCAGTTTAGTCCCATTTTGGTAACGTTAACGCTTGAACTGCGTGGAGCTGGCAGTGTGAGTGCTACGACAGGGTGGAGTTGTTCTTCTAGCCCTTGTCAGTTAAGCGTGGCCATGGGGGAAACAGTAAATCTTACTGCTAATCCGCTCTCAGGTTTTCAGTTCAAAAGTTGGGGAGGGGCATGTAGCGGTGTATTGGGGTGTGCGGTGACGATGAACACCAATACGCGTGTTGTGGCCAATTTTACGCCAATCATGCACAAGGTGACGGTCACTGCTTCCGGTGATGGTTCGATCACCAGCGCTGATAAGAGCGTGGCATGTAGTGGGGCTAGGTGTATTTATTACTTTGCAGAAGGTACAACACTGAGCCTCCTTTCGCTTGCGGAGAGTGGCTTCCAGTTTGATGGGTGGTTTGGGGCTTGTAGTGGCACGGGGTCGTGTTTGCTTGAAATAAAACAGGATATAAGCGTGCAGGCTAACTTCAGTCCTGTTTTTCATACGCTCTCTGTGTCTGTGTCTGAGGGCGGCTCGGCATTTAGTTTGGCTGCCGACCTAAATTGTTCTGCAAGCGTCTGCAGCACACAAGTGCTGGATGGCGGTAATGTCACCTTGAGCGCTCAAGCGAGCGAGGGGTATCAGTTTGATGGGTGGTCTGGCGCTTGTTCGGGAACAGGCAATTGCGAACTCAGTATTAATGGCAATAAAGCTGTGACGGCGCAGTTTAGTCCCGCCTTGCTGCAGTTAACACTTGAACTGCGTGGAGCTGGAAGTGTGAGCTCACCGACGGGGTGGAGTTGTTCTTCTAGCCCTTGTCAGTTAAGCGTGGCCATGGGGGAAACAGTAAATCTTACTGCTAATCCGCTCTCAGGTTTTCAGTTCAAAAGTTGG
>JAESUE010000310.1 GCA_016763235.1 Pseudomonadales bacterium | reverse complement strand
ATTATTTTTTAATGTCATGTGGAATGAACTCAACGAGAAGAAAAAGCTACAGCCTTATTTTTTGAGTTATAACAAAGAAGCGCAGATTTACACGTTACGTTATACCCATAGCACGCCTTTCTTTCACCATGTGGCTCTGCCTGAGCAGCTGCATCAAGCCGCTGAAACGGGCAACCTATTCACTTACCATTTTAACATTTTACGCAGCATTCTTGAAAAAACAACGGTATTTCACGGATTCAAAAATTTTTCTGCCTGCATCAAACAAGAAAATGATGACCCTGATGGGATTTTACATGCTCGAATTATTAATATCCTAAGCCATGGTAACTATTCGTTATTTGAACCCATGGAAATGACCGATGAAAACAAAGGCCACTTTCGCCGTATATTAAGCAATTTTCTTAATAATTACCGATTTAACCCAGAGCTGTTTCCAGAACCGTTAGCCGAGGCCAACTAATTATGCCCGAAAAAGAATCAAATCAACTGGGTAAGGAGTTAGGCATTTTTCACAACGACATCAAGCGAATCCTAGCGCAAGCTCGGGGCAAGGCACAGTCTGCGGTGAATTCGGCCATGGTAGAAGCCTATTGGCTGATTGGCCAGCGCATTGTAGAAGAGCAACAGCAGGGGCAACACAAAGCAAAATATGGCAAACGCCTGATGGAAGAACTCTCTAATGCATTAACGGCGGACTTGGGTAAGGGTTTTTCCTACGCCAATCTGTATAACTGCCGCCAGTTCTACCTTAAATTTCCCGAGCAAGAGATTCTCTACACAGGGTGTAGAGAATTGAGTTGGAGCCACTTGCGCCTGATTATGCGGGTCGATTCAGCTAAAGCCATCGAGCATTATTGCCAAGAGGCCAGAGAGCAAAACTGGTCGGTACGCCAGCTAGAGCGCAATATTAAAAGCCAAAGCTACCAACGCCTGCTTTCTTCTCAGGCTGAAGCCACCACAGAAACAGAGCCAACACGCCATAATGCTTTGCTTGATTTCATTAAAGACCCTTACGTACTGGAATTTTTGCAAATACCTGAGAATGAGGCATTAAAAGAGAGCAAGCTCGAACAAGCCATAATAAATGAGCTGCAAAAGTTCCTACTGGAAATGGGGAAGGGTTTTTCGTTTGTGGCCCGACAAATGCCCATTAGCACCGAAACCAGTCACTTTTTTATCGACTTGGTTTTTTACAATTACCTGCTTAAGTGTTTCGTTATTATCGACCTGAAAACCGGCAAACTCACCCATCAAGATATTGGCCAGATGGATATGTATGTGCGCATGTTTGATGACCTCAAGCGTGGCGAAGACGACAACCCCACCATTGGTTTAATCCTTTGCGATAATAAAGATGAAACCATGGTTAAATATTCCGTTATTAAAGAAAATCAGCAGCTCTTTGCCTCTAAGTATCAGCGCATACTGCCTTCCGAGGAGGAATTAATTGCCGAGATTGCGCGAGAGAAGCGTTTGATCGAAGAGGGTGAGTGATGGATAAACCGATAAATCCACCCCCAAATGTTAAACAACAAACCTAGATTCAAATGCGATAGCCAGCGAGATAAATACGTATGACCCAAGAACAACTAAAAGATTTAGGTAAAACCCTTTGGGATATTGCCAATAGCCTACGCGGCGCAATGAACGCCGATGACTTCCGCGACTATATGCTGTCGTTTTTGTTTTTACGTTACCTGTCTGATAACTACGAAACGGCCGCACAAAAAGAATTAGGCCGAGACTATCCTAAGCTTGATGACGATGATAAACGTGCGCCACTCTCTGTTTTTTACGAAGTGCTACCCGAGAAAGATAAAGAATTTTTCAAAAAACAAATGCGCCGTAAGTTGCATTATGTGATTGAACCGCATCATCTGTGGAACAGTATTGCCGAAATGGCGCGCACGCAAGACAGTGAATTGTTACAGACCCTAGAGGCGGGGTTTAAATACATTGAAAACCACAGCTTTGACAGCAGCTTTCAGGGCTTGTTCTCTGAGATTAACCTTAACTCTGAAAAGCTGGGTAAAAAGCCTTCTGATCGAAATGCCAAGCTGTGCATCATCATCACCAAGGTATCAGAGGGTATCGCTCAGTTCAGCACCGACAAGGATGTTTTGGGTGATGCTTACGAGTATTTAATTGGTGAGTTTGCCGCAGGCTCAGGTAAAAAAGCCGGTGAGTTTTACACGCCACAACCGATCTCCGATATTTTGTCGCGCATTGTGGTGTTAGACAGCCAAGAGCCTGCCACCGGTCTAAAGAAAAAGCTCGATAAGGTGATGGATTTTGCTTGCGGCTCTGGCTCGTTACTTTTAAACGTGCGCAAGGGCCTAGGCCCTAACGGTATTGGTAAAATCTACGGGCAAGAGAAAAACATCACCACCTATAACCTTGCCCGCATGAATATGTTGCTGCATGGGGTTAAAGACACCGAATTTGATATTCACCACGGCGATACCCTGCTTAACGACTGGGACATGCTCAGTGAGATGAACCCGACTAAAAAACTCAAATGTGATGCAGTCGTGGCCAACCCGCCCTTTAGCTATCGTTGGAACCCCTCAGAAGCACAAGGCGAAGACTTCCGTTTTAAAAGCCATGGCTTGGCGCCAAAATCTGCCGCTGATTTTGCCTTTTTACTGCACGGTTTTCACTTTTTAAGCGACGAAGGTACTATGGCGATTATTTTACCCCACGGTGTGCTATTCCGTGGCGGTGCTGAAAGCCGTATTCGTACCAAGCTGTTAAAAGACGGACATATCGATACTGTTATCGGATTACCTGCCAACCTGTTTTTCTCTACGGGTATCCCTGTCTGTATTTTGATATTGAAAAAATGTAAAAAATACGATGACGTCCTTTTTATCAATGGTAGTGAACACTTTGAGAAGGGTAAGCGACAGAACACGTTGCGTGAAGAGGATATTGATAAAATCATCGATACCTATCAGTACCGCTTAAAAGGAAAGTTAGAAGAAAAGCGCTATGCGCGTCGTGTATCCATAGAAGAAATCGAGAAAAACGATTTTAATTTAAATATTTCTCGCTACGTGAGTACCGCTAAACCGGAAGTGAAAATTGACTTAGTGGCGGTGAATACCTCTTTAGTGGATATAGAAAACAGTGTTATAAACTCAACTGCAGCACATAATACGTTTTTGAAAGAACTTGGTCTTCCACCGTTGCCCTAGGCAGATAGGTATGCCTATTTGGTATTAGCTCAGCGCTTTCCCTAATTCCATTCTCGACTGTAAAGCGCCAGCGAAGCGACGGGGAAGCGACGGGGATGAGTTTGCTTCCACCGAAGGCTATGAGCGCTGCAATGCACCATAAGGCAAACTAGAACCCAAAAATGCGCTTAGAATAAACTCATATTCTAAAGAATATCACGCCCTTTACTCTTGGCAGGCATCCGCTTTTAATCGCCTCCTTGGAAATACCCACTGAGATTGCAAATATTGGCTGGCCTCAATATGCTAGCCAAATTTCACAGATAAATACAAACAACAAAACGTAAGAGTCCAGCTATGAGCGGCACACTATTTATTATTTCAGCGCCATCCGGCGCAGGAAAAACCGGCCTATTAACAAAACTGGTGAAAGAACAAGCAAACATTCGCACCTCCGTTTCGCGCACGACCCGAGAAAAGCGCCTTGGTGAAGAAGATGGCGTCAACTATCACTTCACGTCTGTTGAAGCATTTCAAAAAATAGCAGGAGAAGGCGGTTTTTTGGAACAAGCAGAAGTTTTTGGCAACTATTACGGCACAGAAGAAGCTTGGGTCAATACCCAGCTGGCCCAGAATACAGACATCATTCTGGAGATTGATTGGCAAGGCGCTCAACAAGTTCGCAAACTAAAACCAGAAGCTATTTCAATTTTCATTCTCCCGCCATCTAAAGAGGCTCTTTATGAACGGCTTAACAATAGAGGCCAGGACAGTGACGAGGTCATCAATAAGAGAATGACTCAGGCAACAGAAGAAATGTCTCATTTTCTGGAATACGACTACCTTGTCATTAACGATCTATTTGACGAGGCTTTGGAGCAAATCAAAGCGATTGTTTTGTCACACCGCTTGAAAGTAAAAAACCAAGCGTTAAGGCAGGGCAAACTTCTAAAGCAGCTTTTAACGTAACACCTCAGCGAACTCTGTAAGAGTTCAGATTGCGTTCAAATTTGAGCAGAACAAAGCGAAAAACAGGCGTTTATACGGTTAAATGATCATTTTTTAACGCTGTTATACACGAATTTGAGCGTGGGCTGAGTAGTTACCTTTTAACTTGAGTTAAAGCCACGCAATCACTATACTCACCTGTTCTCAACCAACACAGCTAATGGAGCCCTCCTGATGGCACGAGTTACCGTAGAAGATTGCCTAGAACACGTAGAAAACCGTTTTGAACTGGTATTGTTAGCCAGCAAGCGCGCCCGTCAAATTGCCACAGGCGGCCAAGACCCATTGGTTGAATGGGACAACGACAAGCCTACTGTTGTGGCGCTACGCGAAATTTCAGCAGGGCTTATCACCCCTGCAAATATCAATAAGCCTGAGCCTCCTGAAGAAGAAAATCCAGAGATGATCTAGCATCTAATTATAGCGCTCTCCTAAAGCCGGCCCGCTTCACTCAGCAGCCGGCTTTACGCCCCTCCCCTCGCTATTCTCAAACTCTCGACTCTCCATTCAATCCGCACCGCAAACAAATACGCAACTATTCCGCTTAACGAATCAGCTCAGCGAACTCTGCAAGAATTCATATTCCGTTCAAACCTCAGTAGAACAAAGCGAAAAATGTGAATTTACACGCATAAATGATCATTTTT
>JAESUE010000309.1 GCA_016763235.1 Pseudomonadales bacterium | reverse complement strand
GTCTTTTTCGCTTTGTTGTTTTGTTAGAGGAGTTGGTTGAAAGGGCTTCGGTGGTGATTTTCCTTTGTTTTTTGAGCAACCACAGAAACAACCGAATAGGTTTTATCTGAAGTCATTTGATTATTCGTGCCCAAGCCAAAAGGCAGTGACATCTCATACAGAAGAGTATACTGGGATACCAACGGGCGACTGTCAGGGATAACAAATGATTCAATATTGCCGCCATTCAGATCACGATTCAAGCGCTTCAATATATCAGAATACCCAGTAGCTGAAACAATACCAGGCTGGGATTTAGCCCATCCAACAAAAGCGTTTAAATTTCTCTGGAATTCTGGGTCCATCACGCTCTGCTCAACATTGGGACGCCCTGGAAAAGAAAAATCTAGACGGTTCATTCCCGTCAGCTCGCTCATCATAAAATCATTGGCAGCACGTATTTCAAATGTTTCATCAAAGTACTCATTCCAAATATCGTTTAATTCATTGTCTTTAATAAACCATAATGAGGCCAAAACAAAGGCCACCATAAAGACAAAGATAGGCCCACTAAGCCGTATAATTTGACCGCCCAACTTATCCATAAGCAAGTGCGAAATACCTTGCTTTTGCTTATAAGTGCCAACCGGTCCCACCATAACCATCGCGGGCAGCAACACCACAGAAAGTATGTAAGCAACCATTACCCCCAGAGCAACCATGTTTCCTAGATCGTGAAAAGGAGGAGAGTCTGAAAAATTGAGGCATAGAAAACCTATTGCGGTGGTAGAACAGGTTAGAAAAACAGGCTGAAGGTTAACGCGCATACTTTCAGCCATGGAAGCCCTTCGGTCTAAGCCTCGACTACGCTCTAGCTGATAAGTAACCAATATATGCACGCAGTTTGCGACCACCAGAGTAAGAATCATCGCAGGTGCAGCGCCAACCATCGGTGAGAACATAATCCCAGCCCAACCGCCAAGCCCTACGCCAGCCATAATAGAAGTAAGGACCAAGCCAAGAGTAATAATAGTCAGGTAGACATTCTTAACCATTAGTAACATCAAGACAATGACAATCAAAAAACCAAGCGGCATGGTGAGCTTCATTTCATTCATGGTTGCCACGGTTGCTGCATCGGTAAATACCACCGTGCCCACCATATAGATATCAACGTCGGGATAGGCTTTACGATAACGATCTCTTATCCCCTCTGCAAACCGGGTTATTTCAGATGCCTGTATATTAGCGTCATCCATCTGAACTTTTACAAATAACCCAGACACATGCCCTTCCTCTGAAATAAGAGAATTAATAATTAGCGGCTCACCGAGGGCAATATTTTTTATCTTTTCAATTTCGGCATCGCTCAGTGATTTAGCATCATCAACAAGGTACTCAACACTAAGGTCATCTTCATTTACCTCTGTATGCTGGAAGTTTATAAGGGAGTCAACACGAGTGGAGTGAGGAATTGTCCACGCCTCTTCTGTCAGCTCTTCCAGTAAAGAAAGCGTATCTCGGGTGAAAACCTTGTCGTTTTTTGGATGGATAATAAAGCCAACCATCTCGTTTCCGGCGTATTGATCTTCAACCTGCTTGAAATATTTATACTGCGGGTCATCATCAGAAAAAAACTGTCGAGGATCACTTTCCTGCTTGATATCCAGCAAACCATAACTAGATAGAGCAATAAAGATACCGCTTAACAGTATCGAAACCCAAGGGCGGTTTAGTACAAAATCCTGAAATCGTTGACTAAAGTTGTCTAAAGTCATATTTTTATTACTTTCCTATTTTAGGTGCTGCATAACAATATAAAAAACAATGTCACTGTTCAGATTGCGTTTAAATTTGAGCAGAATAAGGCGAAAAATGTACGTTTATACGGTTAAATGATCATTTTTTAACGCCGTTATGCACGAATTTGAGCGTGAGCTGAATAGTTACAAAACAATTTTCTAGTAAAAGCCCGCATTGCTTCCCGGATTTAGTTCCGTATAATCAGGCGGGATGTGAATCTTGCTTGACACCCTTTCTGCATAACCAGAACAAATAACAGTAATCACTATAACAAATAAAGAGGCTCCATAATGAAAAAATAAAACTTCTTGGCTTGCTAGGATTAGTAACTCTGTCACTTACAGGCTGTACTCTCGACACCCCATCTATGTGCCAGCTACTTGATATCCCAGAACTCACCTGCATTTTGGCTGGTTTGGAGTAGCATTAAGGCACTTCCCTCAACGGTCAGCATTAACACACGCATAGCGTATGCCTAGATTACTTATCAAACGCTATGCTTGTGGTGCTAGCGCGGCATAGAAGCAGCAATGTGCAAAGCTAAAATACATTCTATCAATCAATCCGTTTTAAATTATCGCTCTGCTAAAGGTGAAGCTCTTGTAGCGAAACACTATACAAACCGAACTATAAGAATTTTCCACCTGAACGGGCAGCCCTTGATAGACCTTAAAACCAAAGGAACGGTTAAAACACCCAAGCATCACTTATAGATCAACCCCGCCTTTATAAGCGGGGATAAACGCTTCAACTATCCATTCTTGTAATCGCACCTAGCACCCTTCCGATGGGTAACTAAGCTAGCTCCAGCCCCATAACTTCAACTATTGCGCCCTTCAGTTCTCTTGCCGAAAAGGGCTTCGAAAGCACTTTGTCCACCCCCAAAAAGCCAACCGACTCGGCGCAGTCTATCTCTGCATCATTTAACCAGCGCCCTGACATCGCAATCACTAGAACCTCTGGACATATTTTCTTAAAACGAACAGTAAGGCTAATGCCATCCTGACCCGGCATAACTACATCCGTAATCACAAGATCAGGCTTATGTTGTTGAAACTTATAGAACCCTTGATTTCCATCTTCGGCAAGAATCACCTTAAAACCGCTGAGCTCGAGTAATTCACCCAGATAGTTTCTTAGATGGTAGTCATCTTCTACGATTAGAATTGTCTTTGGGTTGAGTGTAGAGCCAAGATCCCTTTTTATTATATTTATCCCACGTTCAACCATCGCCTATCTCCCTGATTTGGCTTTATAACAATATAGCGAACCCTCCGAAAAACCGGCGAGCGCACGAGAAAAATAACAGTTTTACTAAGGCTTGCCAAGCAAGAATCTAAATGCCACCAAATTCAACATTAATATGTTCTAATTAATAATCCCATTAGAAGCTCATATGCCAAATGACAACAAAATATACAAACAGGCCACCTCTTTCTCCTCCGGATTTGCAGTGGGAGAATAACGCACCTATCTCAAAAACATTTCAAGACGTTTATTTCTCCAGTGAAGATGGTTTGGAGGAATCTGACTATGTGTTTCTTCAAGGAAATAGGCTAGAGAACAGATGGAAAAATTGGGCGCCAAGAAGCTTAGATTATTTCACCATTATAGAAACTGGGTTTGGCACAGGTTTAAACTTTCTCTCTAGCTGGTGCTTATGGGAGAAGGCGGCTCCAAAAAATTACCGACTGCATTACGTGTCTGTTGAAAAACATCCTCTCAACAAAGCTGACATTCATTTAGCACTTAAACAATGGCCAAGCCTTTCTATAAAAATGGCCGAGTTACTTCAACAATACCCTCAAAGCCTGCCTGGCATTCATAGACTCACCCTCGCAGAAGAAAAAATCCATTTAACGCTGATATGGGGAGATGCCCTGCATTCTCTTTCAACGTTTAATGGAACCGCTGACGCATGGTTTCTTGATGGATTCACCCCTTCAAGAAACCCCGATATGTGGACCCCTGCGCTGTATGAGCAAATAGCTCGCTTAAGTAACGACAACACAACAATCAGTACATTTACTGCCGCAAGCGCAGTGCGTAAAGGCCTAATTAAAGCCGGCTTTAATACTGAAAAAAGAAAAGGCTACAAGTTCAAGCGAGAGATGCTAATTGGGAGTTTTTCAGACTCATTACCGGAAACCCCCCAAACTAGCACACGACAGAACCCGTGGTTTGTGGACGCAAAAATAAAGCCGAACCAAGGTAAAACTGCGGTAGTAATCGGAGGAGGAATCGCCGGTACAACCACGGCCTACACGTTATCGAATAATGGGTTTAAATTTGAACTAATTGAACGCGGGGGGAAATTAGCAAATGCTGCTTCCGGCAACCCCACAGGGGTTCTTTTCACCAAGCTAAACCCTGAGTTTTCACTGCAAAATTACTTTTACCAGCAAAGCTACCTACACGCTATACGCCACATACTGGATTTATCACATCAGACATCGGCAGCCGAGCTGCTCAAGTGGCAGCAATGTGGCCTGTTACAACTCAATTTTTCGGACAAAGAGAGTGCTCTTCAGAAGAAAATTATTTCTAGCGGCAAGTGGCCATCAGAAATTGTTCAGCCTGTTTCGGCAAAACAGGCAAGCGACTTAAGCGGTATCACCCAATCTAACGGCGGATTATTTTTGCCGCTATCAGGTTGGGTAGACCCCGCTAGCCTTTGCCAGGCATTGCTTCATAAGAATAAAGCCATACATACTCACCTCCATAAAAATGCCATAAGCCTTTCACAAGACATGAATGGGCGCTGGAATGTTTTTAGTGAGGATGAGCGGCTGATTACTACAGGGGATATTGTTATCATCGCTAATGCCGCTGATGCCTTAAGTTTTTCACAAACAGACCACCTTCCTCTTAAAGCGGTAAGAGGACAAATCTCCTTAATTCCCGCTACGGAAAAATCTACACAGCTCAAAACCTTGGTTAATTATGATGGTTACGCCGCCCCAAACCGGAATGGCTACCATTGCATAGGGGCAACATTCCATGCCGAAGACAGCTGTACAGATGTGCGTAAAAGCGATCATCTGGCTAATTTGCACCAGTTAAATCGTGCCTGCCCCGAACTATATAATATGCTTGATGCAGATCAGGCCATAGATTCGATTCAAGGTCGAACAGCGTTTCGCTGCCAAGCGCCTGATTACCTCCCCGTTGTTGGCCCAGCCCCCAAGCTTGAAACGTTTATTCAAGACTATGCTGGGCTTCGCACCGGCAGGCTAAAAGAAAAATACCCAACCGGTAGTTTTCATACGGGGCTTTATATTAATACTGCTTACGGATCACGCGGGCTCACTAGCGCACCACTCTGTTCAGCAATACTATTGAGTCATATCACTGGGGAGCCCCACCCGATTGAGAATGATATTGTGAATGCACTCCACCCTGCACGTTTCATAATTCGGGACTTAAAGCGATGCCTTATATAGAAGGTTTTACTGCGCGGCTAGATTAAAAAAGATAACCTTTATCAAACTGATGCCGAATCAATTCAACGCGCGTTCGGTTCGCTCCAAAATCGGTAAACCCCGATATAGTGGCCGCCCGAACCTGAAATGTATTTTCAAATTCACTCCACACAAATTCCAATTCAGCGGTGAAAACGAACCAGCGCTTACAAACCGCGTGTAAATAGCTGTCCTGCGTCGAGAGTTTTTCACACTCAGGAAGGGCTGCTATTATTTCTGCTAAACGAAGCAACTCTGCATCCTTCTTCCCGTGCAAACGAATCGAAGATATACGAGACTGAGGCGCGTTAGATTGACTACTTACGCCAATAGGCGAGCCAGGTAATGATCGAAGATGCATCTATTGAACCACCGTATTTGATTCGCCCTCTGCGGCAACTTGACCACTTGAAAGCTACGTAATTATGAGTACCTATTTTTCTGATAATGCTGGAGTTTAAAGTGCTAGATACCCATAGCGGTCTCACTAAAAAGGTATCCTGTCCATACTAGGGTGTACGCATTAAACTTTTCCGTACTTTCCTGCTCACGGTCCATACTACAATCACAACCGTAGGAACACTTAATCCAATCATCAGGGGGAGGTTAATATCCACCCACCCGCCATCTTTAACTGCCGTCAACGCTATGCGAATTAAACCCACAAGGGCAAAACTAATGGCTGCAACTGACATACCTTCAACCATCTTCTGAAGGCGTAATTGAATTTCACTGCGCTTATTCATCGAAGCCAACAGGCCCTGATTTTGCTCTTTCAAGGTTAAATCTACACGAGTATTCAATAACTCCCCAGCACGGCTAATTCGGTTTGATAAATCTTCCAGTCGCCGATGTGCGGATTCACAGGTACGTATCGCAGGGGTTAATCGCCGCATGAGAAACTCTGGAATGCTCTGCACCCCTTCAACCTCATCCAGCTTCAAATACGCCATTCGACCAACCACAAGTTCATAGTAAGCATTTGTGGCACCAAAACGATAATTGGTATCGGAATGGAAACGCTCAACCTTCGCGGCCAAGGTTGTTAGTTGTTTCAACAGCTGCCGTTCGTCTTCACCACGCTGAATGTCGGAAATCTGCGCGTTTATTTGTGCAAGCTCCTGATCCATAGCATTTACCGCTGCACTGACCTCGCGCGCAATAGGCAGTGCCATGAGCGCCATAACTCGGTAGGTTTCGATTTCCAATAAACGCTGCACCAAACGCCCTGACTGGCATGGGTTTAGGTTTCTGCGATGCACCAGCACACGACTAAAGTGATCGCTGTGCAAACGAAAAGAGGTCCATACTGTTGCTAAATCATCCTGAGTGTAACCTCCTATCAGGCGCTGACCTTCGAACAGAGGTTTTATATCTTCTTTTCGGGTAGAAATATTTTCTTCATCAATAAGTAACAGGTGAACGCCCACAACAAGCTTGCCAGGTAGGCAGCTCAGCCAAGATTCAGGCACCATTTCTAGGGCTGTTTTTTCGAAGTTCGACTCATTATTTGCGGGAGCAATGATAGTATAAGTGGAAAACTCAGTGTGTTTTTCCCAGCGCACTTCGAAACCACCAAAATTTTGGTAATAACAGGCGGCGGCTTCGCCAGGAGGGTTCCCACTATAGCGTTTAGCCAGTTCAGCCAATGCCTCGTACTCGCGGTCTACATCATGCCCTTCGTTGAGTAGCGCAAGGTGTGAGACTTTGACCGGCGAGGACAGCATGGGAAAAGGCCGTGTATGTAGCTCTTGGTAAAGATCCTCTCGTAAGGGATGAATATCAAAGATGCTAGACGTATTGTCTGACCTCAAAAGGCTCATATATCACTCCTACTGCTTTGCAGTCATCACTTATGACGAAGGAGCGGCATTATATATGGGATTGAGTGGGGAACAAAATAAGCGCAACACAGCATCGCTTTGTTTCTGCTAGTTCAATGCGCTCGATCAGTCCCGGTTGGTGAATAACAACCATTTCCAATTCTTAGAAACAAATACTTATCTTTTTTTACTACTCAGCGAACTCTGTAACTATTCAAGTTGCGTTCAAATTTAAGCAGAACAAGGCAAAAAATGTGAGTTCATACGGTTAAATGGCCATTTTTTAACGCTGTTATGCACAAATTTGAGCGTGAGCTGAATAGTTACATCTTGTTTTAATAAACAAAAATCACCTATAAACGGATTTAATGGACGTGCCCGTGAGCAATTTCTTCTTTCGTTCCCTTACGCACACTGACTATATCAACCTTAAACGTAAGAGGAATCCCCGCTAGGGGATGATTAGCATCTACGATAACCTCATCCCCCTCGACACTTTTGATCGTGACAGTCTCAATGGAGCCATCATCACCCTCTGACTCAAAGGAAGCCCCCACCTCAATGGTCTCAATGCCTTGAAAGGCTGAACGGTCAACCATTTCAATTAGTTCTGGAAAAATTTCACCGTAAGCCTCCTCTGGTGCAACATTCACTACCAGCGAGTCGCCAGGGGCTTTACCCATCAATGCATCTTCTAATCCGGAGATGATGCTTTCTGAACCCTGCAAATAAACAAGTGGTTCGTCGGCCTCTGTACGATCTAAGACATTGCCACTCTCGTCGGTCAATATGTAATGGATGCTAACAACAGAGTTACTTTCAATTAGTGACGACATAAAAGAGACCTACAGGTAAATGATTTGAATTAGTGAGCAGCTATAAAGAAAGAAGAAACCGAGACATTACAAAGAATATCGCTGAAATACTCCAAGCACACACGTGACTGCTTTTGATTTCCGCGAATTATGTGGTTAAAGAGAGCGTTAAGCAAGATGCTTAACATCTAAGCGCTTCACCATACTATAGAATGTAAAACCACTTGAGCGATACAATCAGGCTCAAGTGGTTTTACTTAAAAATCCAACGATAGGCTCTACAAAGGCCCGGTGTTGACACTCGCGCCTATATGCCCCCCTGGCGTACCTTGAGCACTCAAAGAATCTACTTCAATGGTAAAACCAACGGGTGGCTGGCCAGCAAAAAACAGATTCAACTTAACTTCGATATTCTCCAACAATTTTGGCAAAACCCCGGCAGCAAGCATTTTCCTTCTTTCTGGTGTTGAAATACCTACCGTAAAAGGCCCAACATCCCTCAATTGAATATTTAATTGAGGGCTAAGTAAACCCAGCTTCAAGCCTGCTTCGCCTTGCTCCCCGAGTTGTATAGGCAGCTCAGCAGAAAAGAAAAAATTCAAACCCTTTCCCCAAGAACCATCTTTTAGCTTTCTCTGATAGTGGATATTGTAATCATTGATAACGAGAACTATGACAGGATGCACACCACCTTTTACTAGCAATTCAGGAGGCGTACTAGGCCCCAGAGAGATTTTCGTGTTTGCGTCTTCCAGTGGAACAAAGGTAATTCGTTCGAAATTATTTAACATCGCCAAATCAATGCCGAGCAAGCCGCCTTCGTGCAAAGCAAGCAGCGCTTGATTCACCATGTTTGTGGAGATATTTACTTCAATATCTCCATTGTTATTGGGGACTTGAGCAGGATCTTTAGAATAGCGGAAACCAAGTACCTGTGGAGCCAACCCTAATGGGGGTAAGGCTAGGCTTGAAGGAATATCTTCCATGTCCAACACATACAGGGTTCCTGTTATTTCCGTTGTTAAATCTACATTTACGGAACCAACATTCACATCTCCCGATTCCCCTTGGCGATCAAGATTAAGATTTAGGCTAGTACCGTCTAAAACAGTAAACCCGCCACTAATCTCTGTCGCTAAATCCAGGTTGATTGAACTAAGGTTTACATCTTCCGCAGCAACCCTAGCATTGAGACCAAGGAGCAAACTGGTGTCACTATTAAACACATCAATGGTATCCACTTCTGTAAATAAAGATACAAGCGAACCATTACTAAAGTTTGCCGCCAATTGAATTTGGATTTCATTGATAAGAGGCTCAATGATTAAGTTAGCGATTAATGGCATCAGAGTTTTAAGGAATGCCTCTACAATTATATAACGAATGCCTTCAATGGCGAGTTCCAAGGTATCTACAGCGAGCCCACCTAAACCAAACCCGAAATCATAAAAAGCCTGGGGAATACCCAAGTCGAGATCAAAATCACTATTAAAACCACCAAGACCTATCGCGTTAACACTCACAAGTGATACCTCAACACGCCCATTTTGCGCTGCAAGTGCTAGGTCAGCCGCCATACGCATATTCGGAATACCCACATCAGCGGTAAAGCTTCCATCAAGCGCATCAAGCTCATCTCCAAGACCAAGAAAATCTAATATAT
>JAESUE010000308.1 GCA_016763235.1 Pseudomonadales bacterium | reverse complement strand
GGCCTCCGCTCCTGACTCGGCTCTACCGGTTCCGTCCATGGAACCGTACCTCCTGCATCTGTGCAGTCGTACCCAACCTACGGGATTTTCCATGCTATCTTGAACGCCGATAATGTAACGACTCAGCGAACTCTGTAGCTGTTCAGATTGCGTTAAAATTTGAGCTTGAGCTGAGTAGTTACCTAATAATATAAATATTAGAAGCATAGTACTGGCGAGACATTTTTTCATATCTCCATAAAAACGATCTTCATATTTTATAAACTAAAGCACCCCATTAAAAGCTCTCTTTCTATTGATGCACATCATTTAAATTTCGGAGCATTTGCCCTAGGGTTTTAAAAGGGGGAGGAGTTAATTCAATTAGTGTTTACATGCTGATTATTGAGGCAGTTCTAAGCGTTAGCATAGACGGGAGGAAACAAATCATGACTATTATATCCATATCACGAGGCACCCTTGCAGGGGCCACCTTAGTCGCAGAGAAACTTGCATCGGATTTACAACTTCCGTGTGTAAGCAGAGAGGTCGTTATTGACGCCGCCCGCGATGGTGGAATCAATGAGAGCAATATCACTGAGCAAATGGATGCTCTGCCTACTTCGCTTTTTAATAACTACTCAAAGGAACGAGACACCTATCTTTGGTATATGCGCTCGGCTCTGTGCCAACGCGCTACCCAAGGAAGTTATGTCTACCATGGCAATGCTTGCCATCTTTTGCTGGCTAACATTTCCAGTATGCTGCGCGTTAATGTTGTCGCGCCAATGCCCTACCGCTGTAAGGCTGTTATGGAAAATCAACAACTTGATTTAAAGGCAGCAGAAAAATATATTCAAAATATCGACAAATGGCGAAGTAAGTGGGTACGGCATTTATACGGCGTAGATTGGCATGACCCTTCACTTTATGATTTAGTGATCAATCTCGAAAAGCTAAGCGTGGATGAAGCGTGTCAATTGATTTCTCAAACCGCTGCGCTGCCACAGTTTTCTCGCAACGATAAAACGCAGGCGGAACTTACTAATATGGCGCTGGTTTCAAGAGTAAGTGCTGAGTTGGCCAAAGGCGGCGAGCTGTTTACGGGCCAGATAAAACTTTCTGCGGAAAATAATATTCTGACGATTAGCGGAAAAGCCCGTTCTAAAGAGGCATGTGATGTCATTCACCACGCGGCAAAACAATCTATCGGTGATGCCGAGCTGCACTTTGAGGTTGTGGCTGCTATGGATGATGTTTCATGGAAAATATAGTCATTCAAAGATCAACATAAAGCGCACTGCCTTTGCATAACATCGGCAGTGCTTTTAAGGCAAGTTTAGAAGTTCCTATTTGTGAAAATAACCGATGTAAATCACGGAGCATATACCCTGTAGGTTGGGTTAAACGAAGTGAAACCCAACAATTTCGAGATGAGCGTTGTCACTTAATTATTGTTGATGTCGGTGAATAGTTAAGGCATTTAAATCCAAAAATCTACAAGATTAAATAAAGTGCTAACTCGCAACACTAGCGTCATAGCTAAACTAAGGCGCAGAGTGCTGGGTTTCACTTCGTTTAACCCGACCTACGAGATAATTAGTGTTACTTTGAACGCCAAAACTTGAGTTGTAAAATTACCGTTTAATTGCTACGCCACGTATTACCGATGAAAACAGCGGTAACAACATAGGATGGTGGTTTATCTCATCAATAGTTTCATTATCAAAGCCCGCGTTTGAAAAAACCGTTTTGGTATCTCTATTTAAATTACAACCGCAGGCCAGAGGTTTCCATATCGGATTCACCCAATTTTGCACATGCCGCTTAAGGCCAGATTTTGCATGTACGTGTTCTAGAAATAATACTTTGCCACCTGGCTTTAACACACGGTGCATTTCTGCCGCTGCTTTATCTGCATTGGGAATGGTGCAAAATACCAGACATGCAATCGCGCTGTCGAAGCTGTTATCATCATAAGGAAGCTCTTCGCCACTGCCGACCTGAAGATCATATTGCTCGCGTTTTAGTTTTAATTTTGATTTTTGGTGCAGTTTATCAAGTCGGCCGGATGCCATTTCCACCATAGCCGCACAGGGTTCTATTCCAACCACTTCATCGGCTTTATCTGAATAATGGGCCAGGTTCGCACCGTTACCCATGCCGATTTCTAATATTCGCCCTTCCGCTGAGGAAATTAAATCTTTGCGAGCCTGCTTAATACCCACCAATGCAATATCCAGTGCATAGGGGAAAATCTTATCTTCGTAAAAACTCATAATTCTTATTATCCAATTTGCCACACAGTTAAAAATTAAAGACGGCCATTTACGCCCGAGGGGGCACTAAAAATTAGGCGCTCATATTGAGTAAAATGCTGTCAGTGCTTACGGTATCTGCCGGATGTTCGCCGTAATTTACATAGGTGAATTTTTTGTCTTTATTGATGATAAAGGCTGCAGGAAGTTGCAGCTCGTTGCCTTCAAAAGCGCCGTGCATATGGCCTTTAATGGTTGCTTCACCTGCTTTTTTGAGTACATTTGGGTTGAGCATTTTCAAAATACCACCGGGTTGTACGTCAAAAAGATCGTAGAGTTTTCGGTGTTCATCGACCGCGATATCTAAAGTTAAACCTTTACGCACCGTATATTTCTGGGTGCGGTCTACCGTGCTTTCAAACACCACAATTAGTTTTAAATCGTTCGTTTGGTATTTTGAGATTTCCTTTTCCAGCTCAGCCATTCTTAAACGTGTAAGAGGGCAACCTAAAAATCGCAAAAACACAATACAAACGGACTGATCTTTGATTAAGTCAGTCAGGTTTATTTCCTCACCATTTGCCAGTGTCGCAGAAAAATCTGGTGCAGTATTGCCAGTTACAAAGGCCATATATCGTTCCCTTTATTTTTTGTATGCTTGATTGACGGTAACGATTCAGCTCCTGCTCAAATTTGGACGTGAGCTGAATCGTTACGAAGAAATAAACGCCTTATGGCGACCACTCCTATTTTTTTGTTTTTTGGCCTTGGCTGCAAGGGTTTAAAATGCCAATATGGTGCAGTATTTGCCAATCACAGGTTAATTATGAAAAAAATTGTACTCTTTGCGCCAGATAACTGTATGCCTTCCACGCTTACCGGCCCAATGGATGTTTTTTCTGCTGCTGGAGTTTCTTGGAATTTCATTAATGCTCAAGCACCCCTGCCGTGTTTTGAGATTGAAGCAGTGAGCAGCCATGGCAATAAAATCCACTGTCACAATGGCATTGAGTTTCCGGTTAAACATAGTTGGCGCGATATTGACGAAGCCGATTTAATTTTTATTCCTTCTTTTGTTGTTTTAGGTGCCGGCCCGACCTTAGCACCGGATCTTATTCACTGGTTTCAAACGATGGCCGCAAAGGGGACAATCATTGCCAGTGTGTGTACGGGGGCATTTTTTTTGGCCGGCACTGGGCTTTTAGATAATAAAAAAGCCACCACTCACTGGGCTTTTCAAGATTCATTAAAACAACAATATCCGCATATAGAATTGGTTCGCGATCAG
>JAESUE010000307.1 GCA_016763235.1 Pseudomonadales bacterium | reverse complement strand
GTGGTTTGTATTGGCGGTAACACTTCTGATGAAAGTTATCTTAATGCAAATTCGGTAATCAGGGTCGCTGAATATGAAAATGTTGACTCTCTTCATCCAGGGATTGGCTTTCTGGCAGAAAACTCCCAGTTTGCTGATTTGTGTATCAATCACGGCGTAAACTTTATTGGCCCAAGTGTTTACAGCATGGAAACTATGGGCAATAAATCCAATGCGATCAATACCGCATTGAGGTTGAATGTGCCTGTTGTACCCGGTAGTCACGGAATATTAACGACTGCAGATCGAGCAGCCAAAGTGGCTAATGATATTGGCTACCCTGTGTTGATCAAGGCCGTACATGGTGGTGGTGGCAAGGGTATTCAGGTGGTAGAAAACCCCGATGATATTCATGCATTTTTTCATAAGGTTTCTGCTGAGGCAAAGAGTGCTTTTGGAAATGGTGATATTTATCTTGAAAAATTTATTACCAAGCTTCGTCACATTGAAGTTCAAATTTTGCGTGATAGCCATGGGAATACCCGTATCCTAGGGATTAGGGATTGTTCTGTGCAGCGCAATAATCAGAAAGTTCTGGAAGAATCCGGCTCAACAATGCTGCCAGAAAACCTTAAACAGGATGTACAGGATTACGCAGGTGCTATTGCTCAAGAAGTAGATTATGTCGGTGCAGGTACTGTAGAGTTTATCTACAATCTGGATGAAAATGCCGTGCACTTTATGGAAATGAATACGCGTTTGCAGGTAGAACACCCTGTTACGGAATGGGTTACCGGGGTAGATATTGTTGGTGGACAGTTTGCTATAGCCTCTGGCGAATCCATTGAAAATATTGAAATACAAGAGAATGGCTATGCCATCGAGGTGCGCGTCACAGCGGAAAAAGCGGCTCAAGATTCTAATGGTGTGGTGGAGTTACTGCCTGACCCAGGTTTCGTGAGTGAGTGTATTTTTCCTGAGCAGAAGAATATTGAGCTTATATCCATGGTAGATAAGGATAAAACTATATCGCCTTTTTATGACAGCTTGATTGCGCAAGTTGTGTGTCACGGTACTGATCGTGACGATGTAATTGAAAAAATGTACGATTATCTGGCGACTGTTTCCATCAAGGGTATTTCAACGAACATCCCTTTATTGAAACGTATTCTTAAAGATGAGATCTTTGTAAAAGGTATTTACGATACCAGCTATCTGCCGAAATTTTTGGCGCGAGTAGACAAAGAAGCGTTAATTAAGGAAATTGAAGAGTCAGCAACGGGAGTAGCGGTCGATTTTAATATTGATGATTTTAAAATCGAAGGTACAAACGAGCTGAAAGTTGTATCGAACTCTATGGGGATCTATTACAGCAAAGCATCACCCGTCGAACCTGAACTTGTAGCGGTGGGCGATGAAGTGAGCATTAACGATACCCTGTGCCTGATGGAAGCAATGAAGATATACAGCAGTATTAGCCTTAAGTCGTTCAACAGGGTGGGCGCAGAGCTGTTCTCCCCAGATAAAAGGTATCGGGTGGAGCGAATCAATAATGCTAACGGTCAGCAAGTGAGTTCCGGTGACCTTTTGTTTGTGGTTAGCCCTGTAGAAGATAACGCTAATTAAGAGGTAACTATTCAGCGAACGCTGTAACTGTTCAGATCGCGTTCAAATTTGAGCGTGAGCTGAATAGTTGCGTTAAAAGTTCTAAAAACAAGCTTGGAGTTGGAACGTTATCCCTCGTAAATATCCAGTTAATGTTTATAGTGAATAGCTTTAGCGTTAACTGGATAAGACGTAAGAATTGAGTTTACTAGTTTCCAGTTTTTATAATTATAAAAATAAAAAAGTGATCGTTCAGATAATCCTGTGACTGTTCAGGCTTTATTCATTTTTTGATCTTGATAGTTGCATACAAAAAGCATGGCGATGAAGTGGGTCAGTGGTATTCACATGCTTGCCAGTCAATAAATCAATCATAAGGGACTAAATATGATTTTTGCCGACAATAATGATATCGAGTATTACACTAAGATGGGCGTTTGGGGTGATAAAACGTTGGTGGATATTTTCCAGGAAAATGTTCGACGTAACCCAGAGCGTATTGCGCTTGTTGATCCTTTGAATAAGGAAGCCTTAGTGGGTCTTGCTCCAGAGCGGATTAGTTATAGCAGTTTAGAGAATAGTGTTGATGTGTTAGCAACCGCATTTTTAGAAAAAGGTTTAGTGAAGGACGATATTGTTATTGTACAGCTACCCAATATTTGGGAGTTGACGCTCGTTTATATGGCGTTGGTGAGGATAGGTGTTATTTTTTCTCCCTTACCGATGCAATGGCGAGAAAAAGAATTTAATTATATTTGTGATTTAACCGAAGCGAAAGCTTATATCAGTCTTGAGAGCTTTTCTGGGTTTAATAATATTGAAATGGTGAAGCAGGTCAACCATAAACATCCTGCTCTGGAGCGTTTATTTACTTTGCCGGAGATCAAATCCCTTGCTGAGGGTTCTGCGGATATCAAAGCGCTGGATGCTATCACAATAGGTGCCAACGAAACGTTTAGCCTGTGCTGGTCATCGGGTACCGAGTCCAACTCTAAGGGCTGCCCCATGAGCCACAATAACTGGCTTGCCCAAATCAAAGTAATGGCTAAGGCTTTCGGTAACTGGGAGGATCGCTGCCAAGTCATACTCTGTACTGCACCAGTGGTGAATATGACAGGTGTTGGAGTCGGCCTTGTGAACTGGTTATACAGCGGTGGTACCACCGTCTTTCATCACCCTTTTGACGGGGAAGTGTTTTTCAAGCAGATGCTAACGGAAAATATTACTACCACGCTATTAGTGCCTGCTTTGCTGAATACGATATTAAAGCACCCTCTGGTAGATGAACTCAATTTAAACTCCGTGGAAAAGATTATGACAGGCTCTGCGCCTCCGTCAGTGTGGTCTTTAAAGCAGTTTAAGGAACGCTGGAATATAGACGTTGGTTGTGGCTGGGGGCAAACAGAAGGTACGGCAATTATGTCCGGCGCGGAAGACCTTCCTGATCCAGAAAAGCGGGCACGCTTTTATCCTAACTGGAGTATTCGTCGTGATGAAAGCCCTGTAGAAGGCATTGAAATTAAAGTGGTAGATTTAGATAGCGGTGAGGTGCTCACCGAGGTGGGAAGTATTGGCCAGCTCGCCTATAAGGGCCCTAATGTGTTCCCTGGTTATTTTCGACGCCCTGATATTTCGGAAACTTCCTTCGATAAAGAGGGATATTTTTATACGGGAGACCTATTCCGCATAGAAGAAGATGGATATGTTAGTTTTTTTGATCGCTGTAAGGATATTATTATTCGAGGCGGTAACAATATTAGCGCGCAGGAGATTGAAAACCTGCTTCAGGGGCATCCTAAGGTGATGGATGTGGCTGCGGTTTCGATGGCTGATGAACGACTTGGAGAAAAAATTTGTGTCTATGTCGTCCCAAAGGATAAGGATGATGCTCCCGAACTTTCTGAGCTTACAGGTTTCATGAAAGAACAAGGCATTGCGATCTATAAGTTGCCTGAGCGACGCGAATTGATTGATGCCATACCGCGTAACCCAGTTGGGAAAATCATTAAAGCTTCTTTGCGTCAGAGCATTAATGAGAAGTTAAAGCAAGAAAAAGCGTAAAGCCTCTTTGGGTGTTCAATATTGATTCAGACCATGCTCGAATTCGAGCGTGGTCTGAATCAATAGCTCTGTATAAAGGCCGCAAGCGAGTAGGTTTTATTGCCTATATGTCGCGTGACAGCTCACACAATAGGTCATGGTGCTATTGAGTGCTTGCAGCGACTTTTGCATATCCCCACCTTTTAATACAGTCGCAAGTTCATCTCCACTTTTATGAAAGGCTAACCCCATATCTGTGAATGATTGATTATCAAAGCGCTTACACATTGCTTCCATTTTTTTTGTTAGTCCAAGATCTTGGCTGGCAATTTGTGAAGCTTGATCAAACTGCTCAGTGGATATCGCTTCAATAATTCTTCTAACGGCATCGAGGTGGTTACGCATGTTAGCCAGTTGATGTTGCTTCATTGCAGGCGGCAGGTTCAGAGAAATACGTTTATCTTCTGTTGGCATTCCGTGGTGCTGATGATGAGAGCTTTTGGCTAAATCAACTTTTTCTGCTCCAATAGATGGCTGCGTAACGCAAAGTAGCGCTGTAGCTGTGAGAAAAAACAATGTATTTTTCATAACTTTCTCCATTAAGGTATTCAATACAAACGCAAGGAAATCTATTAATTGTTCTTACGTATAGTATAAAGCAGACTTTGTGCCATAAAATATGACTATTTGTAACTAATTGATTGTCATCAGGAAGTATAAAAGTAGAATATTGATGATCAACTATAAGCCAAGAAGCACTCTTGATTTACGTCATATTTGTCAGGGTGAATGCCAAAATTAGCCAGAGTCACTATGCGTATCGGTAGGCTGGGCTTTGATCCGCATATTGTTATCTATCTGTTATAACGCTATTTTACGTGAACAGTACTCCTGACAGATAAGCGATAATACTTGCTGTTTATGCCAAAATTTACTGAATCGAGGTTCAAAGTTAACAAAACCCTGTCCAAACATATTCGTGATGCCTTGCTTGAAGCAGGAATTGATCCAGAGCGGAAGAGCCATTTTAGCTTAGGGTGGCCGAAGGAATCTCGTTTCAAATGGATGCCACGCTTCCTGTTGATGCTTGTTTTTTACGCTATTCTCGAATTGCAGTCTTCTTATAGTTTTTTTCAAATTAACGTCTGGGTTCAAAGCTTTCTTTATCTATTCGTAGGTTTGTTTTTAATTCAAGCCGCATGCCAAGCGTTATTGCAAGCCACAATTGCCATGGCGTCGCGCATCAACTTGAATCACTATGTTGCCGCCACTGTTGGTGAAATTGTTGCGACATTGCC
>JAESUE010000306.1 GCA_016763235.1 Pseudomonadales bacterium | reverse complement strand
CACAGGGATATCCAGAAGCGCAGTTCAATCTTGGTGCCATGTATGAAAGTGGTGAAGGCGTTGAGCAGAGTTACATCGAGGCGAGACGCTGGCATCTATTGGCCGCGGAGCAGGGATTTTCCGACGCGCAAAACAATCTTGGTGCCCTTTACAATAATGGCACTGGTATTGAGCGGGATTATGCCGAAGCGATGCGCTGGTATCGTCTCGCTGCGGAGCAGGGTGTTTCCATCGCTCAGCAAATGGCCACAATGATGGAGGCTAAAATTGCACACCCAATGGCTGGCGCAAATTGTGCCTGGGTTCCATCACCAACCGCTGCAACCTTGCATGTTATGCACTACCACAAGGTGAATGTTGCCGAGCGTCAGCAAGAGCTTTCTAGCCGCGCACGAGCGAACCTTGATGACATTCTTACCGTGCCATTGCTGGGCGATACAAAACTTTCCGCAGAAGACATTCAGCGGGATCTTGATAATAATGCACAGGGTGTTCTGGGTTATGTTGTGCGCTGGGTTGAGCACGGCGTTGGTTGTTCCAAAGTGCCCGATATCAATAATGTCGGCCTAATGGAAGACAGGGCGACACTGCGTATTTCTAGTCAGCATATTGCCAACTGGTTGCGTCATGGGATCTGTAGCGAAGAACAAGTGCGTGAAACGCTTGAGCGTATGGCTGCTGTGGTAGATCAACAAAATGAAGGGGATTCTGGATACCATAATATGGCACCAGATTTTTCCAACAGCATTGCCTTTCAGGCCGCACGTGAGCTGGTTTTTAAAGGCGTTGAGCAACCTAGTGGGTATACTGAGCCTGTTTTGCATGCCAGCCGTCGTGAAGCAAAAGAAAAATTCTCTGCCTCAAAATAAACTTGTTACTGCCCGACTGGCGTTAAAATTTGAGTTTATTGGTGTCAGTAATTATTTTTTAACGCTGCTAGGGGCGAATTTTATTGCGACCTGCGTCACTAAATAGAAATTATGGATTTTACAAAAACGGGAGGGGGGCCATAGTCAGTATCGATATCTCTCCGTAAGACTTTCGCCACCCATTGATGACATTCTTTGGGTGGTTTTTTTTGCCCCTGTATTCCTTCATATACCCATAGCGTTATAGATGTCGGTGATAAAGATGCGACTGTGACTCCCATGGGTCAGGTGTGATAACACAGTCGAGGCACTCTCTCGTTAAGGCGAAACAAACAGCTCAAACGAAAAAATCGGCGCATCAATAAGACCGAGATTACCAGCGTTATGGCATGTCACCTTATATATTTTTGTTTACATTACGTCCCCTCACGCTAAAATGAGCGCCTTTGGCCGTTAATAGAATCATAAAAACTTGAGAATGGCTCGTGATAGGTACAGTTCCTGCTGGCGCGCTGTTCGCGTAATAGGATCACCTAATACTACTGGCTTGGTGATGGTTTTTGATACGCCAGAGCATTTTAATAATAAGATCTAAGGAATATGTATGAGTAGCTACGATGAAGCAAAGATCGCTTCGGTTGATGCCTTGAAAGATGGATTTGAATCATTGGGCTATATATCCAGCGATCAAATTGCCACAGCCGTTTATATCGCCTGTAAGCTTGAAAAACCCATTTTGGTTGAAGGCCCACCTGGGGTAGGTAAAACAGAGCTCGCGAAAGCCACTGCTGAATTATTGGATTTACCGCTTATTCGTATGCAATGCTACGAAGGGCTTGACGAAAGTAAGGCGCTTTATGAGTGGAAATATGGCAAGCAGCTACTTTATACCCAGGTCTTAAAGGAGAAGTTGCATGATATTCTGGATGGTGCAGAGAGCTTAACTGACTCTATCAGCCGCCTGCATGAATTTAGTGATGTATTCTACTCTGAAGAATTTCTTGAGCCACGGCCTTTGCTAAAAGCACTAAAGTCACCGAAAGGTGCTGTCATGCTTATTGATGAAATTGACAAGGCTGACCACGAATTTGAGTCTTTTCTTCTGGAAATGCTTTCTGATTACGCGATTTCAATACCAGAAATTGGCACCGTTGTGGCGGATGAAAAGCCTGTAGTATTTCTCACCAGTAACAATACACGCGAGCTTAGCGATGCACTTAAGCGGCGCTGTTTACATCTTTATATTCCATTCCCTGAAGAGAAGCTTGAATTAGCCATTATTAAGTCACGCGTTCCGGAGTTATCTGAAGCATTAAATCAAGAGTTGGTTGGCTTTATTCAGGGCTTGCGTGAAATGGATCTAAAAAAGAAACCAGCGGTGAGCGAAACTATTGATTGGGCAAGAACCTTGTTATTGCTTCATGCCGATCGTTTGGATGCAGACATGATTCGCAAAACCCTTAACGTCATTCTTAAGCATGAAGAAGATATCCGCAGTGTAGATGATCAGCTTGGTATGTTGATGGGTAAAGCAGAAAAAGCAGTCCGATAAAACGAATCAACTTTACGGCAAAAAAGCATGGAAAAAACCCTCGGTGAATTCGTACAGGCTTTACGGAACTCAGATGTGCGCGTTTCAACATCTGAAACCATTGATGCTATTCGCGTAATAAATATAGTTGGCCTGAAAGATAAGTCTGTATTAAAGAATGCGTTGCGTACAGCATTGTCAAAGAGTGATATTGAAAAAGAAAATTTTGATCACTGTTTTGATAACTTTTTTTCCTTTGCGCGACTTAACGAATTCAAGGCAAAAACTAGCCCCGAAGAGCTTGCGGAAATATCTGAGCCTGCGGAAGACGCAAGTGGACTAGCGGAAGAAGGCGGTGGTGGTTCAGGCTCTGGGAATGGAGAAGGAGGCGGTGGTGAAGTAATTTTGCCGGAAAGTGCCGAGGATTTAGATGCTCTCCTTGAGGAGCGTGGGCTTGTTCCTCAGTCATCCTTAGCCAAGCTGCTGCTCAACGGAGGGCGAGCAAATTTAACGATCGCTTTAGCGGAAGCTGCACGAGCTGTTAAGTTAAATAACATCAAGTTCTTTACTCAGAAAGGCCTGTATACCCGTAAGATAATGGTTCATATCGGTCTGGAAGAAATGGAACAAGAAATGTTTCAGCTTGAAAAGTCCGATGATATTTATGGACGAGCGCTAGGCAGAAAAATTAGAGGCGCACGCGAATATCTTCGTTCAGAAGTGCGAGATTACGTTGAAAAACAATTTCTTGTGGTCGCTGATGCAGAGGGTAAAGAGCTTAAAGACGAGATTACCCGCCATATAAAGTTGACTAACATCGAATTGCGCGGCTTCTCCAACATCAAGAAAGTAGTCCAAAAAATGGCAAAACGCCTTATTTCCATGCATTCGCGCAGAAAAAGGGTTAAAAATCGTGGTGTCATTGATATTCGAAAAACCCTAAGAAAAAATGCAGCAAATGACGGTGTTTTGTTTGATTTGCACTGGAAAAGCACCAAGGTCGACCGACCTAAGGTGATCGTGATTTGTGACGTCAGTGGATCAGTGCGTGAGGTATCCCGCTTTTTGCTCATGTTTATTTACAGCATTACGGAAGTTCTTCCAAATGTAAGGGCCTTCGCATTTTCGGGGCGCATGTTTGAAGTTACGAAAATATTCAAAGAAAAAACCCTTGAAAAGGCCGTAGAGCAAACGCTTGATGACTATGGTTTTGGTTCAACCGACTATGGTCAATCATTGCAGGATTTTAAAGATATCTGTTTTGATGACATTGATAACCGTACGACTATTATTATTCTTGGTGATGCGCGAAACAACAACAACCCCAATAGAGAAGAAATTCTTGAGGAAATATACAACCGTGCTCGCCAAGTTATTTGGTTGAACCCTGAAGATAAAAGTCATTGGCGCGCTGGTGACTCCGAAATGCGCAACTACGCGGTGTATTGTCATATGGTTGAGGTCTGCAATAGTCTTGCTCATCTTG
>JAESUE010000023.1 GCA_016763235.1 Pseudomonadales bacterium | reverse complement strand
TTGGTTTATCATCCAAAGAATTTACGCCAGGAATGGTAAAGGGTATTTATGATGAGTTGAAAAAGGCCAGACCTAAAAACCGCTTTACTGTGGGGATCGTGGATGATGTTTGTTATTCCAATCTAAGCTGGGATGAAGATTTTCGTACGTATGCCAATGATGATAATTTTGAAGCCTTATTTTACGGTTTGGGATCTGATGGTACCGTGGGCGCTAATAAAAACTCCATCAAAATTATTGGTGAAAATACTGCGCTTCATGCCCAAGGTTATTTTGTTTACGATTCAAAAAAATCCGGTGCAGTGACTATATCCCATTTACGTTTTGGGCCGAATCCGATTCATTCTACCTATTTAATATCCAAAAATGATGCGCAATATGTGGCATGCCATCAGCAAGTTTTTTTGCAGCGTTACGATATGCTCGACAATGCCGCAGACAATGCTGTGTTTTTATTAAACACGGATGCAGACCCCGATCATGCTTGGACGTTATTATCCCGTAAAATGCAGGAACAAGTGTTAGCTAAAAATATTAAGTCTTATGCCATTGATGCCTACCGAATTGCCCGTGAAAATAATATGGGCAAGCGTATCAATACCATTATGCAAACTTGCTTCTTCGCAATTTCCGAAATTCTTCCGCAACAGGATGCCATAGCTGCCATTAAACGTTCCGTTGAAAAAACTTATGGAAAAAAAGGGCGGAATATCGTACAGCAGAATTTCAAAGCTATAGCAAATACTCTAGCAGGGCTTTATAAAGTAACTGTTTCGAAACAGGTAGGCCGTCCTCTTATACCGCTCACTCAAGTGTTTGACGATGCCCCTGGTTTTGTAAAAACAGTGACGGAAGAAATGATTGCGGGAAGGGGAGACGCCATACCCGTGAGCCAAATTCCCGTTGATGGCACTTACCCACTGGGAACCGCTGCGTATGAGAAACGTAATTTGGCGGACGAAATCCCTGTGTTGGAAACAGATTTGTGTACCCACTGCGGGAAGTGTGTTTTTGTTTGCCCCCACTCAGCTATTCGTAGCAAAATATTTCCTGTGGAAAGTACCGGTAACGCACCAGAAAGTTTTAAGCATATACAGATTAAAGGCAAAGATTACCCTGAAGGGATGCATATCACCTACCAAGTGGCACCGGAAGACTGTACTGGCTGCACTCTGTGTGTAGATGTTTGCCCGATACATGATAAATCACAGCATAATCGCAAGGCCCTGAATATGGCGCCTCAACCCGCTTTAAGGGAGCAGGAAAAAACCAACTGGGAGTTTTTCTTACGCTTGCCAGATTATGATCGCCGCGATGCTAAATTAAAAACCATGAAAGGGGCAATGTTACTTGACCCCTTATTTGAATTTTCCGGCGCATGTTCCGGTTGTGGTGAAACACCTTATATTCGTCTGGCAACACAGCTTTTTGGTGATCGCATGGTGGTGGCTAATGCCACGGGTTGCTCCTCTATCTATGGTGCTAACTTGCCCACAACGCCGTGGGCTACCGATGCCGAGGGTCGAGGCCCCGCGTGGAATAACTCCCTTTTTGAGGATAACGCTGAATTCGGTTTGGGAATGCGTTTGGCGATTACCCAGCATGAAAAAGCAGCGGAAAATTATTTGAAAAAATTGATCCCGCAACTGGGCGTTTCCTTTGTGGAAGAAATTTTAGAAGCGAATCAAAATGATGAAGCCGGTATTATTGCCCAACGCGAGCGGATTGTTTTATTAAAAGAAAAACTTGATAGCCTGCCTTTTGATTCCGAAATGGAGGAAATAGCACGTGTATTAGCGCGTGATGCCGATTATTTATGCAAAAAGAGCGTGTGGATTATTGGCGGTGATGGCTGGGCTTACGATATTGGTTTCGGTGGTCTTGACCATGTTCTGACCTCAGGTGAAAACCTTAATATTCTCGTTTTGGATACAGAGGTGTATTCTAATACTGGCGGGCAAACATCCAAGGCAACCCCAAGAGGGGCTGTAGCAAAATTTTCTGCTGGGGGTAAATCCATAGCGAAAAAAGACCTCGCCAGAATGGCGATGGATTATGAAAATGTTTATGTCGCCCATGTGGCTTATGGTGCGAATGATGTGCAAACACTGCACACCTTTCTGGAAGCGGAATCTTACCAAGGGGTCTCGTTAATCATTGCTTATTCCCCCTGTATTGCACACGGTATTGATTTGAAAAATAATCATCACCATCAGAAAAATGCCGTTGATTCTGGGCACTGGCCGTTATTTCGTTTTGATCCGCGTAAAGCGGAAAAAGGGAAAAACCCTTTAAAACTCGATTCCAAACAACCCAAAATTCCGTATCGGGATTTTGTTAAAACCGAAGCGCGGTTTAGTATGCTGTGGCGCTCCCATCCCCAAGAAGCCGAGGCTTTATTAGAAGCCGCGCAACATGAAGTGACAGAACGTCACCATCGATATAAACAACTGGCAGCGCTCGATTGGGAAAATGATATTCCCACATGGGAGCAAGAAGAAGGGGGAGATTAACATGGTAGATATTACAAGCGAATACTTGGGGATTAAATTAAAAAACCCTCTCATTGCGTCATCATCACCTTTAACTGGCTCATTAGATAAAGCCCGCGAGTTGGAAGATGCGGGAGCAGCGGCCATCGTTCTTCCATCTCTTTTTGAAGAAGAGCTAATTGAAGACCAGGAAATAATGCATGGCACGCTTGATTTTCAAGCAATCGGTTTTGGTGAGGCCGATAGTTTTCTCCCTGAAATACAGCTTTATCAAAGCCACCTCGACCAGTATTTGGAAAAAGCGCAGGCGATTAAATCCAGTTTGGATATTCCAGTTATTGGTAGTTTAAATGGCCGTTCACTGAGTGGGTGGTTAGAAAATGCCAAGTTATTAGAAGAACTGAACTGTGATGCGCTGGAACTCAATACCTATCACGTATCAGCGAATATAGACGACACCGCCGCCGAGGTGGAATCGGAATATACCTTATTGGTGAATGAACTTCGTTCCGCAGTAAACGTACCCATTACCGTAAAGTTATCGCCCCAATACAGCTCGCTGGGCAATTACATTCAACAGCTTCAACATAACGGTGCCAATGGGGTGGTGCTATTTAATCGCTTTTATCAGCCGGATATTAATCTTGATACCTTAAGGTTGGAACCACGCCTTCAGCTTTCAACACCCACAGAAGCTCTAGAGCGCATTCGCTGGATCGCCTTGTTATCGAAAAGAATCGACCTTTCTTTTGCCGCAACAGGTGGGTTTCACAACGCCAGCGATGTATTAAAAGTGTTGCTTGCAGGAGGGGATGCCGTCTATCTGTGTTCCGTTTTACTACAGCGCGGCCCCAACCATATCAAAACATTGCTCTCTGAAATGCAAGCGTGGTTGCTTGAAAAGGAGTATGAATCAATCACCCAATTAAAGGGAAGCTTATGCTATGAGCATAGCGATGACGCCATCACTTATGAGCGGGGGAATTATTTGTCGGTGCTACGAAGTTATATAGCGGAAACTGAGTAGTTATTTCTGAGATAGCGATTGGTCCTTGAAGGGCTTGGTGTTTCGTGTGTCTAATGGGGGGCTTGGTGAAGAAAGGTTTAACCTCGCAGTAAGTGGTGTTAACTCAAGTTTCGGAGTTCAGATTTCCGGTAAAATACGATATTAATCACGGAATACACAGCCTGTAGGTTGGGTCGAACGAAGTGAAACCCAACAATTTCTAAATAAACATTGTCACTTAATTGATGGCGGTATCAAAGAGTAATTTAGGTGCCTAAGTTCAATTAGCTACGGGATTAAATAGAGTGCTAGCTCTTAAAGCCGGTGTCATAGTGGATATTCTTCATGTTGGGTTTCACTTCGTTCTCGGCAACAGCTCCATGCGTTGCTCTACCTCCTGCATTCATGCAGTCGTACCCAACCTACGGGATTTTATATGCCATTTTTAACTCCGAAACTTGAGGTATTAATTGCTTGATTACGATGGGGTGCTAACAGCATGCGCCCCTCCTTTAAACAAGGTTTGTCTATTAATTTATCGAGGAATAAATGAAGAAACTTAAAAACGAAAAAGAGTTAGTAAAGAAGGCTATTTTAGAAGGTATGAAATATGGTGAAGGTCGGGGTGTCGTAGAGTTTGAAGCCACAGACTCGTCCAGTGATAAAATTGAATATATTTATAAGTTGCTTGTTCATGACAAGTTGATTCAAGCTCTTCCCCAAGATCAGGTTTCTCAGCAATCAATGAAGCATAAGCTTGCAATATGGGCATCAAAAACTTAGCGTTTATTTTTATTAGTGCCGTGTGTATGAAGGTTATACCCATGGCGATAGCGACTTTGGCTTTATTAGTTCGCCTGGTTTTTCCTTTCACTTCGTTGTTTCGCCTTACATAGAGTGCTTATGCCACATTCGCGTTATCATGCGTTGCCGATGAAAAACAGGCGAACTTCTAACACCTTATTCTATAGCGCTACGGGCCTATCTAACCAGAGATCACTGTTATGCGAGATTTTAAGAGAGAAATGAATTTTTATGGAAAATAGCAGTGTAAATCGAAAAGATATCGCGTTGATTGCTCAGAACATGCTTGATGGAAATCTAAACTACCTCCTGGGTGCAGAACAACTGGTAGCGCTCAGAGATGACTTTGGTGTCTATGCTAATGACCCTGATTTTGTGGTTTTCATTGCTGTTTCGTCTGAATTAGAAGTGCTTAGAAATAACGGCGTTGCGGTAGGTGAAAGCAGCGCTTATTCAGCTAGTGACGCTAGCAAAGTGAGTGAGTCGCTTGCTTGGGCTAGGGATATTTCCCTCAGTCAGTGCGAATCACTGGTGAAGAGATACAGCTCGTAATGTCGATAAGCTTGAAGAGGGTGTGCAGTAACTACTCAGCTTACGCTCAAATTTGAATGCAATCTGAACAGCTACAGGGTTCACTGAATAGTTACGTTTCGTTTTAATTTAACTGCCATAGTTTCTCCTTGCGGGGGATGAGAGAGTTAAATCCCCCTCCCTCCATTTTTGTGGTTGCCATATTTTTTCGCCTTTACATATATGTCTAGCCATATATAATGCCTGTTATGCAAGTAGATAACCTCGCTTCTTTATTTAAAGCACTCTCTGAACCAGTACGGGTGCGGATCGTGTATTTGCTCTTGCAAAAAGGGGAGCTGTGCGTGTGCGATATTGTTGATGCTTTGGCGCTTTCTCAGGCAGTTGTTTCGCGCCATTTAGCCTACTTGCGCCGAAATAATCTTGTTCAGGCCCGTCAGGATGGGGTTTGGGTGCATTACCAGCTCGCATTGGAAGGTGGTAATGATTTTACAAGCCTGTTCGGATTTTTAAGAGATCAGGCTGCGGCTATTTCAGAATGTAAGCAGGATTTAATTCGTCTGGAAAAGGTTACGAGTTGCTGCATAAGCTGAGATGTTGCCATTGTAATGTCTCTTGTCATGGTTTTGTCATTGAAACGGATTATGTTTCGCACACAATGTTCATTTTTTTATTCTGAGGAATGCTGACATGGCAACTCGCATTGCTATCAATGGTTTTGGACGCATGGGGAAACTGCTGACACGGGTAGCTTGGGAAAACCCCGACCTTGAAGTGGTGCATATTAATGATGTTTCCGGTAATGCGGAGGCGGCTGCTCATTTACTTAATTTCGATTCTGTACATCGAACTTGGTCACATGAGGCGAAGGCTGAAGGCGATGTTATTTGTGTGGGTGATAAAAAAATCGCTTTTACAAATTACGCTGACCCTGCTGATATTCCCTGGTCACAAATGGGCATTGAGGTTGTTGTTGAATGTTCAGGAAAGTTTAAAAGTAAGGAGGCGTTACACGTTTTTCTTAGAGATGGCGTAAAAAAAGTGGTGGTGTCTGCTCCGGTAAAAGACGGCACGTTGAATATTGTTATGGGCGCGAATGATGCACTTTATGATGCACAAACACCGGATATCGTTACCGCTGCTTCTTGTACAACAAACTGCATTGCACCGGTTGTAAAAGTTATTCAAGAAAAATTTGGTATTAAACATGCGATGATTAATACCATTCATAATGTTACCAATACGCAGTCGGTTCTGGATCAGTTTCACCCTGATTTACGGCGTGCGCGTTCCAGTATGATGTCCTTAATTCCCACGTCAACAGGCTCTGCTACCGCTATTATTGAAATATTTCCAGAATTAAAAGGGCGTATTAATGGTTTGGCTATACGCGTTCCGTTAGCGAACGCATCATTAACCGATTGTGTTTTTGAGCTTAATGGCGAAGTGAGTGTGGATGAAGTAAATGCTGCACTGCAAGAAGCGGCAGAGGGCGAATTAAAAAATATTCTTGCCTATGAGGAGCGTCCACTGGTATCGGTGGATTTTACTGACAACCCTCATTCGGGCATTGTAGATGCCATGTCTACCATGGTGGTAAACGGCACACAGCTTAAAGTGTTGATTTGGTACGATAATGAGATGGGGTATGTGCACCGTCTTTCTGAGTTAACTTCAAAGGTTGTCGCATCATTGTTTGATAAAGAAGTTTAAACTTGAAGCAGTGAAACCATAATGACCTCTGATATGAAACGCTATGGCCTGTAACGGCTTGTTATTGGGCATTTACGTTCACCGATGGCGCATTGCGCATGCTGGTGGTTTTGTATTTTCACCAGTTGGGCTATTCGCCCCTTGAAGTGGCGATGCTTTTTTTATTGTATGAGTTTTTCGGCATCGTCACTAATTTATTTGGTGGATTGTTAGCGGCTCGATGGGGTTTGACTTCAACCCTGCGAATGGGGCTTGTTCTACAAATTATAGCGCTTTCTATGCTTCTTTTACCTGAATCTTTATTGAGCGTTGCTTATGTGATGGTGGCGCAGGCTGTTTCGGGTATTGCAAAAGATTTGAATAAAATGAGCGCCAAAAGTGCGATTAAACTTCCTGTTCCAGAGGATGCCCAAGGTCAGCTCTATCGTTTGGTTGCTTTTCTAACCGGTTCAAAAAATACCTTAAAAGGCCTTGGTTTTTTTGGTGGTGGGGCTTTATTGTCGTTGTGGGGTTTTCAAGGGGCCGTGGGTGCGATGGCGATTGCACTATTTTTAGTGTTGTTGTTGAGTTTGGTTTTTCTGCGCGGCGAGTTGGGTTCTTCCAGTTTTAAACCGAAGTTTAGTCAGCTCTTTTCAAAAAGCCCTGAAGTAAACAAACTTTCCGCAGCTCGGCTATTTTTGTTTGGTGCTAGAGATATTTGGTTTGTGGTGGCTTTGCCTGTGTATTTACAAACCGCACTTGCGGGGAATTATGTGCAGGTGGGTAGTTTTCTGGCGGCTTGGATCATTGCTTATGGCGTGGTGCAAACACTTGCCCCAGCTATTACTGGCCTGCGATCCGATCACCCCCCTGATGGTAGAACGGCTTTAAACTGGGCGATGCTCCTTTCTCTTCTGCCTGCGCTTATCGCTTATGGTCTGTATAAGGGTTATGACCCAAGTTTTATTATTGTGGCTGGCTTGATGGTATTTGGCGTGGCATTCGCGATTAATTCTTCTATTCACTCTTATCTTATTGTTTCTTATGCGACAGAGCAGGGGGTTAGTTTGGATGTGGGCTTTTACTACATGGCGAATGCGGCGGGTCGGCTTATTGGCACTATATTGTCAGGGATAATCTTCCAGTATTATGGCTTAGAGGCGTGTTTGCTGGTATCGACTACATTCTTAATTTTGGCCTGTGTGATTTCTGCGGGTTTGCCAAGGAGGTTGCAGGAGTAGGTTGATATAGGGCAGCTATAAACATGCACTTTTTTCGCGATAGCCACTTCAGTTCCGTACTCGAACCCTCATGTATGCACTGTGGTTCTCCGTGCGGTACTTCTTTGCTATCATTAAAAAATAACTATTTCCAGAGCTGCCCTATAGGCCATAGCGATAGTCGTTTTGGCCTTATTAGCACAGCTGTTTTCCTAAGATTCGTTGCTCCGAAGTGTAGTCTCGCCTTGCCTGTGAAAAAATAGACGCATATTCTAACGCCACTATCTATAATGTTGTGGGTGTAAACAAGTGATTGCACCTCTTATTTTTGTCCACCGTAAACTTACTCGTATTGGCGTATATTGCGATGAAGGGCGTTCGAACGGTTTCTTATGAATTCATATATGTTGATTGACCTTATTTTATTGCTCGTAGCAGCGGTGGTCATTGTGCCACTTGCCCAGTCGATGCGTTTAGGTGCCGTGCCTGGGTTTTTGTTGGCGGGAGTATTAGTCGGCCCTTACGCTCTGGGCCTGATTGATAACGTGTCAGAGATTAGTCATTTTTCTGAAATTGGCGTGGTGTTGTTGCTCTTTGTTATCGGCATTGAGCTAAAACCTTCTGTTTTGTGGAATATTAGGCGCTTAGTTTTTGGTTTGGGTCTATTGCAGGTTTTGCTAACCGGAATCTTAATCAGTCTGGGTGTTTATTATCTGTTTGATATCCCCTTAAAAGCGGCGGTATTGATTGGCCCAGCCCTGGCTTTATCGTCTACCGCATTTGTATTGCAGCTATTGCGAGAACAGAAAACCTTTAACAGCACTTATGGCCGTACATCTGTTGCGGTGTTGTTATTTCAGGATTTGGCGGTCGTACCTTTGTTGGCTTTGGTTCCTCTTTTGGCCTCTACTGAGGGCGATGTTGGTCAAAACGTGGGTTTAGCACTGTTAGAGTCGTTGATTATTTTGATTCTGGTTATTGTCACCGGTCGTTACTTTCTTCATCCTCTGTTACATCGTATTGCCCGTTCGGGAAACCCTGAAGTATTTACGGCTTCGGCACTACTTATTGTTCTCGGCACCGCTACGATCACCGAACACATCGGTTTATCGATGGCCATGGGGGCCTTTTTGGCCGGTTTGCTGATTTCAGATTCCTCCTATCGCCATCAAGTTACCGCTGAGATTCAACCCTTTCGTGGCTTGTTGCTGGGTTTGTTTTTTATGTCGATGGGGATGTCGCTTAACTTAAATTTGTTAGTTGCCCACCCTATTCGGGCAATATTATTGGTTGCTTTGTTGATTGGTATTAAAGTCGTTGTGCTTTACCCATTGGCGCGTTTACTTGGCGTGGAAAAAAGAAATGGCCTGGCGGTTACCCTGATTTTGGCGCAAGGCGGGGAGTTTGCACTGGTGTTATTTGCACTTGCCTTTCAATCGGGAGTTTTACCCGAGGCTCTTTTTCAACAACTGTTGCTTCTGGTTTTACTTAGTATGCTTGCCACCCCGGCCTTGGCTGAAATGGCTTATCGAATTTATAAAAAGAAAGATGAAATGGAAGGGCTCGAAACGCAAAATATTGTTGGTTCTCCCATTGTTATTGCAGGGTTTGGCCGTGTTGGTCGCCGTATTGGCCAAGTTCTTCAACGAGCAGATAAACCCTACGTGGCTCTGGATTCTGATGCACTGGTTGTCGAGCGGGAGCGAAGTGCGGGGCATCCGGTATTTTACGGCGATGTGCGGCAGCCAGAGTTACTCAAAGCCGTAGGAGCAGCTACGGCTAAAATGATAATTATCACCTTGAATGACACCCATGCAACGGAAGAACTGGTGATTACATTGCGCGCTCTTTACCCCAATGCGCAGCTCTACGCGCGAGGGCATAACCTCCAGCAGTGCAAAGAGTTACAACAACTTGGTGCGTTTGGTGTTGTATCTGAAAACCTAGAAGCCAGCCTTGAGCTTGCGCGTATGGTGCTGGAAAATTGCGGTGAGGATGCAGAAGCACGCGAAAAATTATTACAGGAATTTCGCTTGGCTTATTACGGGAATATGGGGAAGGATGAATTTTCTGGGAGATAAATAACTTGTCGAATTTATGCTGCCACTGCGGCCCCAGGAGGATAGATTACTTTTTTGGGGTGAGTGTAGGGTTTTTTCACCATATTGCCTTTTCTTAGTTTCAACTTGAAAAAGAAGTGAACGTTTTACCCCTGATAATTAGGGGGAACCCACTCTCAACCAGTAAGTGCACCACTGGATTTTAAAACCGCTCAGA
>JAESUE010000305.1 GCA_016763235.1 Pseudomonadales bacterium | reverse complement strand
TGATAACAATAAAAGTTATCATCCAGATCGCTATAGCAATAAGCTCTTGCGGCTTCCGTTCCGGGTGATGCGGTAAACCCTGCCGATTGTAATCCCAACAAGGTCTCATTCGATGCGGGAAGATTCGCAACCGGCACAGGCTTGAACACACTGATGAGCATATGGATCCCCACACAATCATTGCCAAGGTCCGTTTCATAACAAAGGCCTTGCTTGCTAGCAGAAAGATTTCTGGGATTAATCACTGTCGAGATACGCGAGCCTGATGATATCCTAATGAGTTCTTTTGAGCGGTGTTGCTCCGTCCAACACAGGATTTCATCGTACCCTCCAGTATCGGCAACAATGCAGCCAAAATGTCTGTTTCCGCTATCACTCAACACGACCTCTTTTACATCATAATTGGAGCTCATTAGCGTTATGGGTGGCAATCGAAAATTGTTTATGTTCTCACTGATACAGGAAAGCGCTCCCTGCCCAGCTGGTTGATGAACAACACAGGTTACGTCGTGTTGTAGAGCTACTGATATTGGTGCTGTGATGGATGCTTGCCATGCTTGTTCAGCGGGCGTATCAAGCAGATGATCTCCCCAGCAACTTATCGTGGTGCCTGACCCCTTTAACGGCTCATGAATAGCGCAAGCGGACGAGCCATACAAGGTCAGTGCATGGGTATTAACCTCTGGCCCTTTTTTACAGGCAGTCAGTGAAAGTAGCAATGCAAATGGTGTAACAGCTAATATCGTTGTTTTTTCAGTTTTCATAGGTAGAACCCTTTCTATTTAGAGAGTAAGTGTGTTGATGCCAGCCAGATAGGCGCCATCAACAAGCAGGCTACCAGCTCACAAAATAATGCAACCCCTCTGAAATTTGGCGGTAATAGGGTATTATCTAATCGTTTTTGTGATGTTTGAGAGGGACTAAATCGGTATTCCAAACACCACTGATTTGCGGGTGGTTGAATGTTGCTCACAATCGACTCTCCAAGGTACATTTTGGATATGCAGAGGAATCGTTATGAACAAAGAGCCAACAGTAACCGAAATGCAACAAGGGTTTATTTTAGATGTCGCCCCGGTGATCCATGCGCTTCCGGAACAGCTTGGTGTTGTTGCAACACGAGCCGGTATTGAGGAAGGCAGACTAAGGAATTTCTTGGCGGGTGAGCACGGTCTCAGTGATATTGATTTTACTCGAATCGCTTCCACCATGAATACGGAATACCAATACCTTCAGTGGGAGGGTGGGCACAGTGCACATGCTTTCTCGTTCAGGGAGAACTACACCCTGTTTCCGAATACTGAGAAACAGATCATTAATCTCTATGACTGCGTAACGAGAGGCGGGGACTTTGATCTAGCGTGTGAACTGGTTGCTTCAAGTAACTATGTTAATCACGGGATACGATACATCTTTGTGGACAGGAATTATCATTATACGTTGATCTGCGTCGCCGACAGTGAATTGCTTGATGACTTAATTGAGCAAGATAGGCTATATCATTTTGACGGTGTGCGCTTGGTGTCTGACGACCTGAATCTCGCCGTTATGGAGCATGTGGAAAGAATTAGCGCCGAGCCCGAAGATCGTTCTGTTTTCGATAAAGACTTTTTTGCCGGGAAAGAACTTGTTTTTTCCCAGCTCGCATTGTCGAAAGAGATTGCTGACCAGGATACTATGGAGCGGTTTCCAGTGGGTAAACGGTCTAGGCAGGGCAGCGGCCGTAAGTAAGAAGTATTGGTTTTTCAAACAGCAGTCCGGTAGTACTGTAATGCTATATATTCCATGGACGCTAATTACGGGTTATGCTGGAAGAAATGGAGCTACATCTATTATCAGGGTTTGATTAATGAGCGATACGCGTACATTTCAGGAGCGCAGGGACGTAATTAAGTTTGAACAACAATTGGGCGAAATAATTGACCAACACGAACACTTTAGCGTGCCGTGGGAAATACTGGTTCAACCGCCATTCGAACATTACTTTGTAGCTGTCAATGGAGTGGAACCATTGCTTAGCTATCACTCGACATTGGGATTTCAGCTATCGGCTAACGATATGACATTGCCTCATTGTGCCTGTTTTGATGTGCACATACTTAGCATGAAATGGGCCGAACGAGTACAAAATACAGCCTCCAATATTTGCGAGATACGCTTCGAATCATGATGGATGCACCTCAAATCAATGGCCACCGTCAGGGTTTAGCCAGTTATCTAAGTGAGTTGAGTGGGCTGGTTAAACAGCACTTTGGACAGCCCCGTTGGATTCATGCGGAAATCACCCATATTCAACACAAAAAGCACGCTTACCTGGAGCTAGTTGAGAGCAATGGCGGTAGCGTTATTTCAAAGTGTTCGGCGATAATCTATTCCGGGAAGGCGAACTCACTTCAGGCAAAATTTAAGGCATCAATCGGATGTGAATTAAGTGCAAGCATGAAAGTGCTTGTTCAGGTAACAGCAAGTTTTCACAAAGAGTATGGGTTTTCTCTGGTTGTTCAAGATATAGATCCTGCTTACACGTTGGGGGACATGCAGCAGCAAATAGAGCTAATTCGCCGGCAGCTCAAAGAACGGAATCTTTATGATTGTAATAGGGCATATTGCCTACCCGTTGATTTTTTTAACGTAGCGGTATTATCGCCAGAGGGTGCCGCAGGCCTAGGGGATTTTCGATCCGATGCCGATAAACTGGCAAAAACAGGGGCGGTCACCTTTGACTATTACACCGCGAAATTTCAGGGCCCTGAAACGAGTAATGAAATTCTTGCTCAATTGAGGCAGATTTACTCAGTACAAAAAAACCAACAGAAATATGATTGCCTGTGCATTGTTCGCGGGGGAGGCGCGAAAACGGATCTTGCATCCTTGAATGTCTTGGAAATCGCAAATGCCATTTGCAGAATGAACTTGCCGGTTGTAGTGGGTATTGGTCATGAGAGAGACCAGACAATCTTGGATGAAGTCGCCAGTGTTAGTCTGGATACACCATCAAAAGTGGTTGGACATATCGTTAAGAGCCTTAGAAACAGACTATCCATATATGAGGCAGCGTTAAAAAATATCGAG
>JAESUE010000304.1 GCA_016763235.1 Pseudomonadales bacterium | reverse complement strand
TATTTTTTGCCACATAACGGGTGGCGTAAGCGGCAGACCGGTCTACTTTAGGAGGGTCTTTCCCAGAAAATGCCCCCCCGCCATGACGAGCCATTCCACCGTAGGTGTCAACAATAATCTTACGGCCCGTTAAGCCACAATCACCAACAGGGCCGCCAATAACAAATAGACCCGTGGGATTAATAAAGTATTTAGTTTCTGCGGAAAGCCATTCTGAGGGAAGTACAGGCTTGATAATGGTTTCCATCACCGCTTCTTGCAGGTCTTTTTGAGAGATGCCTGGGTCGTGCTGAGTTGAAAGCACCACGGCATCAATAGCAACAGGCAGGCCTTCGTCGTCATAACGAAAGGTCACCTGACTTTTAGCATCGGGGCGTAACCAAGGAAGCGTACCGCTTTTTCTTTCCTGTGCTTGCCGCTGTACTAATCGATGCGCGTAAGTAATTGGCGCAGGCATCAGCACATCGGTTTCATTGGTGGCATAACCAAACATCATGCCTTGGTCGCCAGCTCCCTGCTCGCGATCATCACTTTCATCGACGCCCATGGCGATATCGGGGGATTGTTTGCCAATCGCGTTTAACACAGCACAGGAAGAAGCATCGAAGCCAATATCCGAGCTGGTGTAACCAATATCACGCACAACGTCGCGCACAACATCTTCTATATCAACATAACCGCTAGTGGTCACTTCGCCGGCCACTATCACCATGCCGGTTTTCACTAGGGTTTCACAGGCAACACGGGCCTCGCTATCTTGCGTTAGGATAGCATCGAGAATCGCATCGGAAATTTGATCTGCCACTTTATCAGGGTGGCCCTCAGAAACGGATTCAGAGGTAAACAATGAATATTCAGACATGAGTTGTTACTCGTGGGTTCAGAAGGTAGAAACAATGCGGTGAACACGCCAACCAGCACTGCCATGAATTCTATTACGCTTACTTGACTGCTTTCTCTCATTGTTATTGTCAGAAGACGCCCTGCCAACCTATTCTCTGGGCAACAAAACGACCTCTATAATAAGCGATAGATCGTAAGTACTATAGCCAAGACAAGCAAAATAGCTTCGCAGCATACCGCCATTTTAGCCAAATGGCACTCAGAACACGCTCCTGCATCATATTGTGTGGTCATTGTGTAAAAAACTTGCGACAAAATTTGCTGTATGCCGCTCACTGGGCGAAAATAGCGCCCTTTTGTGTGCAGCTGCTTACTTGGCTGCAAAACCAAATGAATCATCACCGTCTGCATCTTTGGAGAAATAAGTCATGCCTACTCAACGTCAACTTGCCAACGCGATACGCGCACTTAGCATGGATGCAGTTCAAAAAGCCAAAAGCGGCCACCCCGGTGCGCCCATGGGAATGGCAGATATTGCCGAAGTGTTATGGCGTAGCCATCTAAAGCACAACCCTCAAAACCCAAACTGGCCTGACCGTGACCGTTTTATTCTGTCCAATGGTCACGGCTCGATGCTGCTTTATTCATTGTTACACCTAACAGGCTACGACCTCAGCATTGAGGACATCAAACAGTTCCGCCAACTTCACTCCAAAACGGCTGGGCACCCTGAGTACAACGAAGCCCCTGGCATCGAAACCACCACCGGCCCCTTGGGGCAGGGTTTGGCCAACGCAGTGGGTATGGCGATTGCCGAAAAAACTCTGGCAGACCAATTCAACCAAGCCGACCATCAAATCGTCGACCACCACACTTACGTTTTTGTTGGCGATGGCTGCCTCATGGAAGGCATTTCCCACGAAGCATGCTCCTTGGCTGGCACACTTGGCCTCGGCAAGCTCATCGTGATGTACGACGACAACGGTATTTCCATCGATGGCCAAGTGACTGGCTGGTTTAGTGATGATACTCCCAAGCGCTTCGAAGCCTACAACTGGCAAGTCATCCCTAACGTAGATGGACACAATTCTGCAGCCATAGATGAAGCGATTACCGCAGCAAAAGCCGATAACACTCGCCCCACACTCATTTGCTGTAAGACAGTGATTGGTTTTGGCGCTCCCAACAAACAAGGGACTTCTGGCGTTCATGGTGCTCCGCTGGGCGACGATGAAATCACCGCCGCACGAAACACCTTAAATTGGCACTACCCACCTTTTGAAATCCCCTCAGACATCCAGTCTGAGTGGAACTGCACAGAAAAAGGGAGTGAGTCTGAAACCAGCTGGAACAAAAAATTTACCGCCTATGCACAAGCCTACCCAGAGCTTGGGATAGAGTTCAAACGCCGCATAGCAGGCAAGCTTCCCGACAACTGGGAAGAAATCAGTGCGCAATATATCAACGATACCCAAGAGCAAAGTCAGAAAATAGCCACCCGAAAGGCCTCGCAAAACAGCCTTGAAAGTTACGCACCCATGCTTCCCGAACTACTGGGCGGCTCCGCTGATCTTGCCGGCTCAAACCTAACATTATGGTCTGGCTCCAAAGGAATTAGTGCCAACGATGCCAGTGGCAACTATCTCTACTACGGCGTTCGAGAGTTTGCCATGGTGGCCATTATGAATGGCCTGAACCTGCACAAGGGTTTTATCCCCTACGGCGGAACCTTCCTTATCTTTATGGAATATGCACGCAACGCTATGCGAATGGCTGCACTGATGAAGCAACAAAGTATCTATGTGCTTACCCATGACTCCATCGGCTTGGGTGAAGATGGCCCAACGCACCAACCTATTGAGCAAATCGCCAACCTGCGCAGCACCCCTAACCTCTACTGCTGGCGTCCCTGCGATAGCATCGAAACTGCCGTCGCATGGAAAAAAGCCATCGAAACCACCACCGCACCAACAGCCCTTGCTCTGTCTCGCCAAGGTTTACCCGCCATTGCTCGCAGCGCAGAGACCCTTGCCCAAATAGAAAGAGGCGGTTACATCCTCGATAACTGCGAAGGTACGCCAGATTTTATTCTTATCGCAACAGGCTCCGAAGTCGCTATTGCCCTAGAAGCCGCGAAAACTCTTCGCGAGAAGAAAAAACAGGTACGCGTGGTTTCCATGCCCTGCACCGAGCTATTCGACCAACAATCTGCCAGCTATAAAGAAGCGGTATTACCCAGCGCAGTCACTGCACGGGTTGCGGTAGAAGCCGGCATCACCGATGGCTGGTATCGTTACGTTGGCCTAAATGGTGCCGTTATCGGCATGACCACCTTTGGTGCCTCAGCACCTATTGACACGCTTTATAAGCACTTTGGTATTACCGCCGAAGCCGTTGTGTCGGCTGCGGAATCACTGATATAAATGCGCAAACTCTACGCGGGAGGTTTTCAATAAACCGAAAATCTCCCGCGTACCGCTCTAACCCTATTTTCACTACAGGAAACGCCACTGCATGCCACTGCGCGTAGCAATTAACGGTTTTGGTCGAATTGGCAGAAGTATTCTGCGGGCAAAATACCAGTCTCGCCTGCACCCCGACATCGAAATTGTTGCCATCAATGACCTCGGCTCACCTAAGGCACTGGCCCACCTCGTCCAATATGACTCCACCTACGGGCCTTTTAAAGGCGATATTAGCGTCGAAGAAAGTGACCAGGCAAAATTAAAGGTTAACCAAGATAGCATCCTGCTTTTGCAACAAGCCAACGCCAAACTGCTTCCTTGGAAAGACCTAGAGGTTGACCTTGTTCTGGAAAGCAGCGGGCAATTTAGAAGCAAAGCATTAGCACAGCAGCATATTCATGCAGGGGCTAAAAAAGTCTTAATTGGTGCGCCTGCTTTTGACGAAGTAGATCACACGATCGTTTACGGTGTAAACCAAAACCAGCTGTTAGACAGCGACCAGATTATCTCCAACGCATCCTGCACCACCAATTGCTTGGCACCCCTCATTAATGCCCTCTTGGGTGAAGTGGAAATTCAGTCCGGCTTGCTAACCACCATTCACTCCTATAGTAACAACCAGCACCTCATAGACTCTGTACACGACGACCTGCGACGCGCCAGATCTGCAACGCAATCCCTCATCCCCACCAGTAGCGGCGCTCTTTCCGCGCTGGAAAAAGTCCTTCCCTCCATGCAAGGGATTTTCAACGGTTACTCCATGCGCGTACCGACTCTAGATGTAGCAGCCGTAGATATCACCTTGCAACTGGCAACAGAAACCAGCGCAGACGCCATTAACGCACTGATAAAACAGGCGGCAGAAAACGATGCCGCCGGCATCCTCAGCTATTGCGACGCCCCCCTTGTTTCAATTGATTTCAAAGGTCACTCCTCTTCAGCGATTTTTGATAGCCTGCTCACTAAAACAGCAGGAAAGCAGGTCAAACTAGTAGCTTGGTACGACAACGAATGGGCCTATGCCCACCGTATGCTGGATGTCAGTGCTTATTTATACCAACAGTTTTTTTCACCTCACTCTCGTTAAGGAAGCGTTATGTCTATTCCCGAAATGCACGAACTTGATCTGGCTGGAAAACGTGTCCTCATTCGCCAAGACCTTAACGTCCCGATTAAAGATGGAAAGGTGACCAGCGACGCCCGTATTCGTGCCTCACTGCCCACCATTAAATCTGCCCTGGCCAGCGGCGCAAAAGTATTACTGATGTCTCATCTAGGCCGCCCAACAGAAGGAGAATACGATGAAACGTATAGCCTTGAGCCAGTGGCAAAACACCTCAGCACTTTATTAGGCAAAAACGTCCCGCTGATCAAAGACTGGTTAAACGGCGTTGAAATTGAAAACGGCACCGTAGCGCTGTGCGAGAACGTACGCTTTAACCCAGGCGAAAAGAAAAACGACGATGCCCTTTCCAAGCAAATGGCTGCGCTTTGCGATATTTTTGTAATGGATGCCTTTGGTACCGCACACCGTGCCCAAGCCTCCACCCACGGGATCGCCAAGTTTGCCCCCATCGCCTGTGCTGGGCCACTTCTCGCCGCTGAACTCAAGGCGCTGGCTCAGTGCCTTGATAAGCCACAGAGACCAATGCTGGCCATTGTAGGCGGCAGTAAAGTCTCCTCTAAACTAACGGTACTCGAAAGCCTCTCATCCAAAGTTGACCAGCTTATCGTTGGCGGCGGCATCGCCAACACCTTCCTGGCTGCAAAAGGTTACAACGTGGGGAAATCCCTCTACGAGCCAAACTTGGTGGATACAGCAAAAGACCTCATGACGAAAATAGACATCCCACTACCCACTGACGTTGTGGTTGCCACAGAGTTTTCAGAAAATGCCGTGGCCACTATTAAAGCGGTAGACAACGTCACTGATGACGAAATGATTTTAGATATCGGCCCAGACTCCGCCGCTGCATTGGCGAAGCTCATCAACAAGGCTAAAACCATTGTATGGAATGGGCCTGTCGGCGTCTTTGAATTTGACCAGTTTGCCGAAGGCACCAAAACACTTGCCCTCGCCATCGCCAATAGCGAAGGCTTCTCCATAGCCGGTGGTGGCGACACCCTCGCAGCCGTTGATAAATACCAAATCAATGATAAGGTATCTTACATATCAACAGGTGGAGGGGCTTTTCTCGAGTTTCTAGAAGGGAAAGAGCTACCGGCAGTCGCCATATTAAAAGAACGCAACGGCCAATAATTTCGTCATCAATAAAAGCGTAAGATTTTAATCATCCGACTTTTCACCTACTCTATTTCCACCTACAAGGAGAATATCAATGGCTTTAATCAGCATGAGACAAATGCTTGATCACGCAGCAGAAAACGCCTACGGCATTCCAGCGTTTAACGTCAACAACCTGGAACAAGTTCGAGCAATCATGGAGGCGGCAGACAAAACGAATAGCCCCCTTATCATGCAAGCCTCAGCGGGTGCGCGCAAATATGCGGGTTCTACGTTTCTGCGTCATTTAATGCTGGCTGCTATTGAAGAATTCCCGCATATTCCTATCGCCATGCATCAAGATCACGGCGCTTCGCCCGCCTCCTGCCAGCGCTCCATTCAACTCGGATTTTCCTCCGTGATGATGGACGGCTCCCTGCAGGAAGACCAAAAAACTCCCGCCAGCTTTGAATTCAACGTTAACGTCACCCAGCGCACCGTAGAAATGGCTCACGCCTGCGGTGTTTCAGTTGAAGGCGAGTTGGGCTGCCTCGGCTCTCTTGAAACAGGACAAGCTGGCGAAGAAGACGGTGTTGGTGCCGAGGGAATCCTTACCCACGACCAAATGCTAACAGACCCCGAAGAAGCAGCAGAATTTGTAAAGCTTACCGGAGTAGATGCCTTAGCCATCGCCATTGGCACCAGCCATGGCGCTTACAAGTTCACCCGCCCGCCCACTGGAGACGTGCTTGCTATTGATCGCATCAAAGCCATCCATGCACGTATTCCTGATACTCACCTAGTGATGCACGGTTCCTCATCCGTACCCCAAGAATGGCTGGCGATCATCAATGAATTCGGTGGCAATATCCCTGAAACCTACGGTGTTCCGGTAGAAGAAATTCAAGAAGGCATTAGACATGGTGTACGAAAAGTAAACATCGACACCGACTTACGCCTAGCCTCAACCGGGAGCGTTCGACGCTTTCTAGCAGAAAACCCCGCCGAGTTTGACCCGCGAAAATACCTCAAGCTCACCACCATCGCCATGAAAGATATTTGTATAGCGCGCTATGAAGCGTTTGGTGCAGCAGGGCAAGCCAGCAAAATAAAGCCGCTGCCGCTAGAACAAATGAGCGAGCGCTATCAAAGTGGTGAATTAGACCCTAGAATAAAGTAATTACTTTTTTCGGGAGATGGCTGCAGGCAGCTGCTTGTAACCACCGCCCTTAACCACAAGTAACACCTCAGCGAACTCTGCAAGAGTTCAGATTGCGTTCAAAGTTGAGCAGAACAAGGCGAAAAATGATCGCTTGTACCTATAAACG
>JAESUE010000303.1 GCA_016763235.1 Pseudomonadales bacterium | reverse complement strand
TAGGGATTCGACTAGCAGCAATAAACATTGCTGCGCGCAAGATATCAAGCCTTGATTTCACCTTCACTCAGGTGCACCCTAATGGGCAAATTTGAAGTATTTCATGGAGAACAGCAAGCAATGCACATTGTAATTTCCCCCGCCAAAACGTTGGATTTTGACACTCCAGCAAAAACCAAAAGGCAGAGCCAAGCCTTGTTTCTAGAGGAATCCAACGAGCTGATTAAGGTGGCCAAGAAACTAAGTGCTGACGAACTGCAGTCAATGATGTCCATTAGCGAAAAGCTAGCGGCGCTTAATTTAGAACGTTTTTCCTCTTGGCATACACCCTTCACTCTTGAGAACTCCAAACAGGCAATTTTCGCCTTTCAGGGTGATGTTTACACCGGATTAAATGCCGCTCAGATGGATAGCAAGGCCATCACTTATCTACAAAAGCACTTGTTTATATTATCCGGTTTATATGGCCTGCTGCGCCCCCTCGATTTAATGCAGGCCTATCGCCTAGAGATGGGCACTCGTCTCAAAACATCAAAGGGGGATACGCTTTATCAATTTTGGGGTGACAAATTAACCGACGCTCTTAATACGCAACTCAATAAGAAGAAAAACCCCACCCTGATAAACCTCGCATCCAATGAATACTCAAAAGCAATAAATATGAAAAACCTGGATGCAGATGTTATCACCCCAGTATTCAAGGACTACAAGAATGACCAGTATAAAGTCATCAGCTTTCTCGCAAAAAAGGCGCGGGGAGCAATGGTAAACTTTCTAGCAACGGAAGGAATAAAAAACCCTGAGAACATAAAGGAATTCTGCCTAGGGGGTTACGCCTATGATGAAAGCCTTTCCAACTCTTCAGAATGGGTATTTACCCGCGATATAACTAGCTCACAATAAATTGTGCCTCATAAAACCCCCTTCCAGCATATTGACCATTGCAGTGCGCTGAATAGCTACGTCTATACAAGCAAGGCCTCTGCAAAGCCGACTTGATGCATGAGCATAAAACCTTCATACAATAAGCCGATATAACACCTCAGCGAACTCTGTAACTGTTTAGATTTGAGCAGAACAAGGCGATAACAGACCAAACTGCTCATGCTTGTACTAAAATAACTACATTCTCACTTTAACTCTGAGACAAGTATGCCCCGCACATCAATTGCCATCGCACTTATTTCTCTTCTTGTGTGCTCAAACACGTTTGCGCTAGGCTGCAAAGGTGGATCAGTACTTATCTCAGGGGGTTCAACCTACCCGCCGCTTTCTTGGCAGCATGAAGGCAAGTTAAAAGGGGCCAGTATCGACCTCGTAACTAAAATATTTTCAGAACTTAACATCAAGGTTATCACTGATGGCGGTGGCCCATGGAAACGTGTTGTATTACGCGCACAGCAAGGCAAAGTAGATATGCTAGTAGGGGTTAGACGAAACCCCGAAAGAGAGGCTTTTCTAGACTTTATCGAACCCCCTATCACCCCGGCAGCCCAAGCCATTTTTATTCGAAAAGCCGATAATTTTGAATACTCCGGCTGGAGCGACCTAAAAGGAAAGGTTGGAGCTTCAACTCTTGGCGTTAGTTTTGGATCAGAATTTGACGCCTATGCGAAAGAAAACTTACATATTGAACGCGTAAAAACCATTAACCAAAACTTCAGAAAACTTCAAAAAAACCGCATTGACTACATTCTTGGCCCACTGCTTCCGACGCTTCTTTATGCCGAAAAATCAGGATATCGATACAAAATCAAATTCATCCGAAAACCCTTTATGATTATCGATGAGTATGTGGCGTTTTCGAAGCTATCCGACTGTCGACAACACAGGGAATATTTCAAAAAACGAATAACGGAAATCACCGCCGATGGATCAATGGATGAACTACTGGAAAAACAATATTTGAACTGGTAGAGAAACGCATAATTCGTATTAGCCTCGACTTAGTTGGCGTTATCACTCTGACTCAACAAATCAAACACTATCCGCGAAAAAGCTTTCGCTTTAACCGGATCAGATAATAGCTGCATCATCTGATTCTGATGTGCATCATTGCTATCAAGCACCTCACCTAACCACTCAACACCTGAGTCGCGCATGGGGGCATTGGGATTGAGACCTTTGGTGACGGCATGGCTAATAACGGCCTGGCGTTTCTCTTTGAGCAGTTTGATCGGCTGTTGTTATTTTTCGATCAGGGCGTCGATTTTGGCGGTTTCGTGGTCGAGGGGAAGTGCCGCGCTTTACTATGCTCATATGCTTTATTTGAATAACCGTCCAATGACTAGGCACATTCCCCAACCATTCTTATCCTGACTCTTGATACTCAGGATAAGCCAAATAACTACCCATTAACGCACCGTCCGTCATTCCCGCGTGTTTTTAGCGGGAATCTAGTTCTGTGGGTGTGGATTCCTGCTAAAAGCATGCAGGAATGACGGAGGGTGCGCATGCAGAAATGACGAAGGGTGTGCATGCAGAAGTGACACGGTGGCGCGCTGGAATGACGGGCTGCTAACGCGCTGGAATAACGCAGTGGCGTGCTGGGATGACGGACTGGTAACGCGCTGGAATAACGCGGTGGTGTGTCGGAATAACGGGGTTGTGTGTCGGAATAACGGGGTTGTGTGTCGGAATGATGAGCTAGCCTGCAAGAAATGACGGGGTGGTCATGCGCCGGAATGACCCAGCGGTAGAATGCGAGAGGGATGCCTCATTGATGGAACTCTGAAATTAAGACAGTGTTGTTTGAATTGTGGCTTGGCACTGTGCCGTGGATACTCTGAAATATAACCCAACCACTCAACTCCAGAACCCTTGTACTCAGGATACGCTTGATACTTACCCATTAACGCACCCTCCGTCATTCCCGCGTGTTTTTAGCGGGAATCTAATTCTGTGGGTGTGGATTCCTGCTAAAAGCATGCAGGAATGACGGAGGGTGTGCATGCAGAAATGACGAAGGGTGTGCATGCAGAAATGACGAAGGGTGTGCATGCAGAAATGACGAAGGGTGTGCATACAGAAGTGACACGGTGGCGCGCTGGAATGACGGACTGCTAACGCGCTGGAATAACCAGTGGCGTGCTGGAATGGCCGACTGGTAACGCGGTGGTGTGTCGGAATGATGAGCTAGCCTGCAATAAATGACGGGGTGCTCGTGCGCTGGAATAGCGTGGTAGCACGCAAAAATGGGGTGGGACAGGCGATACGTTATTTATTGAATAGCTGTCCATAGATCCTCCCATTTTGGATTTCCTTTTTCGATCAAGCTTATTTTCCAATCTCGTTTCCATTTCTTCATCTGTTTTTCGCGTGTAATGGCTGATTCCATCGTTTCATGCTGTTCGTAATAAACCAAAATATGAACGTTATATTTTTGGGTAAAACCGGGAGTCTGGTTGTTTTTATGTTGCCAGACTCGTTGTATAAGGTTGCTGGTAACACCGATGTAAAGGGTGCCGTTCTTTTTGCTTGCCAACATGTAAACGCAAGGTTGTTTTTCCATTTGTGTACCAGTTTCTCTACGGTTTATTATTTGAAGCTATGCTCGTTATGCCTCGTCATTCCTTTGGGCCCCGCCCCTTCATCCCCGCGTGCTTTTAGCGGGGATCTATTTGTGTAGGTGTGGATTCCTGCTAAAAGCATGCAGGAATGACGGGGTGCGCATGCAGGAATGACGGGGTGCGCATGCAGAAATGATACGATGGTATCGTACTGGAGACGGGGATGCGCATGCAGGGATGATACGGTGGTATCGTACTGGAGACGGTGTGGCTGCAGGCTGGAATGGCCAAGGCTGTAGGAAGGCCTGTTGTGAGATGCCTGCACAGTTCGTAGTGGGGATTTTTTGCCTAGAGCAAGGCGCAGCAGAGAAGGATCATATATTTTATATGTGACTGAGCGAGCATTGCTGCACCGCCATATGCCCCAGCGACTCCTCCTTCGAATCACGCTTGGCGGCATCGGTAAATAATCACCCCGTTGCGCGGCTCTTATCTCATGGGGCTGAGTGGCATTACCTTCGATCAAATTAGAGTAATACCAGTTAATGGCCCGCATATAGGCTTCAAGTGTCTGTACGGTAGGTAGCGCTAACTGCCCTGATAATTTTGCCGATAACCGGCTTAACTGCATCGCCAAGTCAGGCACGGCAGAGCCCGCCACGGTTTTATCGCTGGGAATAAAAGGCGCTATATCTAGTATTGAGGTTTTGATCGCTTGTTTTTTCGTAAGCACGCTTTGCTTAGCTCTTGTTAGCCGCCAATACTGCTATTCAAATAATAATCTGGCCGATTGGATCGGTCGGATATAAATAGCTGTAACTTGCTGATATTAAGAGGATATTTTGAAATAATACAGATTTTTTTGAGGCAAAGGCCGGTTTACTGGCCGCTTAAAGTCAGCATAGGCTAAAACGAGCATCACAGTAAATGGTGGAAAGGCAGTTGCTGTAAACGGTGGAAGTCGCATTCGCTTTGCCACCCTATTTTATCCTGGGTTACGAGTTGTCGCGAGCACATGGACGCGCAGGAGTGACCCAGAGGATGTAAAAATAACAACGGAATAGATTAAGGGCAACTAAGCACTTACTCTCGATTTAAAAAAGTGTTTGGGTGCCGTATTTGAATGCAAGCTGCATCACGACACTCCCAGATTATACTTCCTGAACATACTTTCAATATCGTCTCTGCTCACTGGCTTAGAGAGGTAATCATCCATACCGACAGAAGCCGCTTTTTCACGCTCAATTGAAAGCGCATGAGCGCTTAAGGCAACAATCAGTAACTCTCCCTTATCTTCGATATGCTCCACTTGATAACCTCGGATTTTTCGCGTTGCTTCCCAGCCATCTAGCACGGGCATTTCGCAATCCATCAGAATTAGATCAAAGGGCTCTGAGTTCACGTAGTATTCGTATGCTTCCAAGCCGTTCTCAACGATCACCGGCGTGATACCCATCTTTTTCAGCAAACCCTTAACGACCATTTGGTTCACTTTGTTGTCTTCCGCCACAAGAACTTTAAGATGAGAATAACTAACACTCGCATCCTTTTCGGTTAAATGGACTTTGGCAGCGTCGTCACCCAAAGCCTTAGTCAGCAAGGTCTTGATGGATTCAGAAGTAATGGGCTTTTCAATGGCGGATATCGCTCCACAATCAGCGACGTCTTCTTTGCTTGGCATGCATCGACTTGCCGTCATAAGTATCGCCGGCTCGTCACCCAGCAACATTTCACTGTATAAATCTTTAACCAAGTCCATGCCATCATAATCTGGCAAGTCGAGGTCAACAAACACAACATCTGGCGACCCATGCTCTTCTTTCATACCCACGAGGCAGGCGCGCGCACCTTCTCCCGTTGTCACGCCAAGCACATCGATATCCAAGCGTTTCAATATATTTGTCATTGTCTCCATGTAGACAGGGTCATCTTCAACAATTAAAGCTTTTCTACCGTAAAAAGAATGCTCTTTACATCGTAATGGCAAGCTCTCTTTCTCAGATGGTTTAGAAAAAAGCACGGTAAACCAAAAGGTTGTACCAACTCCTTTCGAGCTTTGCACGCCGATTTCACCCCCCATAAGCTCAGCAAGCTGTTTCGATATTGCCAAACCTAACCCTGTGCCGCCGTATTTTCGGGTGGTAGACGAATCAGCCTGAGAAAATGACCTGAACAGTTAGCTCTGCTCTTCTTCATCAAGACCAATCCCCGTATCGGTGACTTCAAACCGCATAAGACAGTGATCTGGAGGCACATCTGTTTCCTGCCTTATCGAAATCTGCACCCTCCCTGTTTCTGTAAACTTATAAGCGTTGCCTAATAAGTTAACTAAAATCTGCCTAACGCGTGTCAAATCGCCTTTTACAAGCAACGGTGAGCCAGACTCAATATTTGCGGATAATTCAACCCCTGTTTCCACCGACTTAAACGCAAACATCGAAACACAGTCGTCAATTAATTCATCCAGGTCAAAGCAGAATGATTCTATTTCCATCATTCCCGCTTCAATTTTCGAAGAGTCCAGCACATCATTAATAATTGATAGCAAAACCTGGCCAGAGCTCAATATGGTTTTAACATAACGGCGCTGCTCCTCTGTCAGAGTCGTATCATGGAGCAGCTCTGTCATTCCCAGCACACCATTCATTGGCGTACGAATTTCATGGCTCATATTCGCAAGGAATTCGCTCTTGGCATGCAGCGCCCGTTCGAGTTTTTTTGTTCTCTCCTCAACTTTTCCTTCTAATTCTCTATGATAACTACTCAGCTGAGCATTTTTCTTACTTAACGCTTCCTGCATTGAGATAAACGTTCTTGTCAGAACGCCGAGCTCATCTTGGCGGTCAACAAGGCCATGCTCCTTGAGTTCAGAGGTTAGTTTTCTGCTGCGCCGCTCATCCAAATCCAGATGTTGCATGGCATGGGTAATCGTTTCCAGCGGCTTACCAACCAGCCTTTTCAGTACCGCAAATGAAATCCACCAAAGGAAACAGGTTTTCACAAACGCATTCACCATGGTAATAAAAAATGTATACATCGCACGTTCTATCACTATATCGGTGCTGGAAAAAACCACGATACGCCCAACTTGCTCACGTCCACCAATAGCTCGCTGGAAATAAACGGATCTTTCGAAACTATACAAGGTTGGAGAAATCGACTTATCAGGATCAGATACCAGCTCAACAGAGGGCATTTTCATCGAACCTGCGGCTGCCGTATCAATGCTGATAACTGGCTCACCTGGACGTTGTATTTGACCCACCGCCAACATTTCTGCCCCATCCACCTCCAATACCCTAACGCCGAATATAAACTCATTCGACAATATTCCGTAAGAGGTCGAGATCATCTGCTCGTCATCCAGATTCCAAAACCCTTGGGCCAAAATAGGCTCGAATGTATCAAGCATATGCAGCACCTCTGCGCTCAGCCGTTTTTTCTCATGATTATACTCAAGGGTAAGCTGAACCAAGGTTACGGCTACTGCAACGACTAAATAGAGAGTAAGAGCAACACGCAGTACACGCGCAGCTAAAGAGGCGCTTACGGTAATAGACTCATTTGCGTTAACCGTTTTATCACCCTCAAGAGCATTTTCACGGTTAAATTCAGGCAGTTCGTTTGAAGGCGGTGTCGTGTTCACTGATCATCCCCTGTCATCTCTGAACGGCAGGCAAGCATCGCAAGCTCTCCATGTTTACGAAAATATAGAGGAAAAGTCATATTGTTGCGCCATTCTCAAATATTGCTAACGAAGTTTTTATTTTACGCAAAGGCCATTACACAAAGGATGATGCTACCGTCAGGCACTATAAAAATGTGCATAAGAAAAGAGGCAACTACTCAGCGGCCTTATAAAACGATGAAATTTTAATCTAGTATAGCAAGTAAGCCCCAACTCACCGGCCGGAAACTCTCTAAGGGCAGCTCTAAAAATAGGCGCTTTTTCGTGAGAGCAAGAAAGTACCGCACGGAGAACCATGGCGTATAAAGCATACATAAAAATTCGAGCACAGAACTGACGCGGCTATCACGGAAAAAGTGCAGGTTTAGAGCTGCTCATAAGTTTTATCTCCGCATTCTCCACCTACATTAATGAACATAGCGCAGTTAACGGGGATCCACCGTGCAATACGCTTAAAAACCGAGTAGACTAAAAATGCTTTGCAAGTTCTTTGCAGACGCATAGCAAGCAATGTTTCGCAGCCTAATCGCTAAATGTCATGCAACACGACAAGCGGTTTATATGTTCGTCAATCTTATATCTATTCAGTGAACTCTACAGCTGTCCAATCATGGGCAGAACAAGAGGAAAAATGCGCGTTTGTAAGTAAAATTCATCCTTTTTTGACGCCATAATACTCCAACTTGAGCGTAGACTGATTAGCTACATCAATAAAAGGTTACAAGTTGAAGAAACTTTTCAGCAAATTGGTCTCTCGCAAAAAACCTCGTCCACCCCAGCACCCAAGCCTGCTCTCAAGCCCGAAAGCAATCTCGCTTCAAAGAAAGCCAAAAGCGTCGAAACAGATCCTCCTAATCGAAATAAAACAGCAAAGCCCAAAAAACCTGCACAAACCAACAAGCGGGCTTGGCTTAAAGAAATGCAAGACGCGCCCATAAAAGAAGATGCCACCCGTTTTATCGACCTTGGGTTAAACGAGACATTACTACATGGTATTTATGATTTAGGCTTTCATTACTGCACGCCCATTCAGGCCCAAACTCTGCCCGAGACACTTTTAAGGCAAGACGCAATCGGTCACTCACAAACCGGCACTGGAAAAACAGCGGCTTTCTTAATTACCATTATCGACACCATACTTAACCATCGTTCCGACGAAGCCCGCTACGCTAGCGAGCCTCGTGCCGCCATCATTGCCCCAACACGCGAACTGGCCCTGCAAATAGCGCAAGATGCAAAGGACTTGTGTAAGTACACGAATATCACCACAGCTACATTAATCGGGGGGATGGATTACGAAAAGCAACGCAGGCTGATCCAAGACCAGGTGATTGAAATTGTCATTGCCACACCCGGTCGCCTACTGGATTTCCTCTCTCAAAAAGCACTTTTTCTTGATCAACTAGAAGTACTCGTGCTTGATGAAGCCGACAGAATGCTCGACATGGGGTTTATTCCTCAAGTCACTAATATCGTGCGTGCATCACCATCCAGAGAAAGCCGGCAAACCCTCTTATTTAGTGCGACTTTCCCTGAGGAAGTGCTAAAACTGGCGGCAAACTGGACTCTTAACCCACTCAAGGTTGCAGTGGCTCCAGACCAGGTAACCACAAAAAATATCGACCAGAAACTGTACTTGGTCGCCGCCAAAGATAAATACAAAATACTGCTCAACCTTCTCCGACAAAAAGACCTAACTCAAGCCATCATTTTTGCAAACAGACGCGATGAGACACGAAGACTAACCGAGTTTCTTAAAAAAAATGGCATTCAATGCGCCATGCTATCTGGGGAAGTCGCTCAAAACCTTCGTATCAAAACCCTGGAAAACCTCCGCAGCGGGAAAGTCCCTATATTGGTTGCCACCGATGTTGCGGGCCGTGGCATCCATGTTGATAATATTAGCCATGTCATCAATTTTTCTCTGCCTGAAGACCCTGAAGACTACATCCACCGAATTGGCCGCACAGGTCGTGCGAGCGCCAGCGGTACCGCTATCAGCTTTGCCTGCGAAGACGACTCATTCCTGATACCTGCATTAGAAGAGCTACTAAAGGCACCCTTGGAGTGTTTGCAGCCACCCGAAGAACTGCTTCGCTAGCAGTAACACCTCAGCGAACTCTGTAAGAGTTCAGATTGCGTTCAAATTTGAGCGCGAGCTGAGAGTTACCGCTAGCACTGCGTTAACACACACAAGGCCTTCTTCCCTTAACCCCCAGGTAATCTAAGGCCTTGTCACGAAAGTGGCGTCTATGCGCCCAGAAAACACCCGAAAGGCAATCGGCCTAATGTGGCGTTTAATCACAATATCTAGTATGATCTCGTTCATGTGCATTTCTACCAACGCCACCTGTGACAGCTCTGTTATCATGGTTTACACCACCGTTTGAGGGTTTATTTTCTCAAAAAACCAGGCCCAATGGCTCTTATTTTTCATTGTGATTGGCAACCAGAAATTATGCACTCCGCTTTTTCTAGTAAGGCAGCCTGCTATTCAGCAGGCTATTGCTAAACTCTAACTATGTCCACTGCGTTTTCATCGAGGTTTCAGCTTGTCCTTTAAGAATTTTTCTTTTAATCCTTCCCTATGCGCTGCCCTTGATAGCGCCGGCTACCGATCCAGCACACCTCTCAATGAGACCATTATTCCTCATTATCTGAATTCGGAAGACCTTTATATATGCGCACCTATTGGCTCGGGAAAGACCACCACTAGCCTCATCTGCGCTATAAACCAACTGCTACAAGAACACGATGATGTGGTCGCGCTTAACACTCCAAGCGTGATCGTTCTGGCTCCGACTCGGGAGCAAAAAAACCACACCATCCGTACCCGTAAAGAAATATGCCGTTTTCTCCCGC
>JAESUE010000302.1 GCA_016763235.1 Pseudomonadales bacterium | reverse complement strand
TCCGATGAAACATACCTGTTTGCTGATAAAGAGGGCACCTTTAACGAGTCATCTTTTCTTGGATTACAAATGCGTTTTACGCCAAACGATGATGTGCCGATATCCTTTGTTACGCAGCTAATAGCAAGGGGGCGATCCGATTGGAATATGGATGCTGACTGGGCCTTTGTAAACTGGCAGGTATCTGAAGATTTAATGGTTAACGTAGGGCGAATCAAACTACCGATATTCTTGATTTCCGAGGCTTATGATGTGGGTATTACCTACCCGTGGATTGCACCGCCGGAAGAAATTTACGGCTTTACCAACGTCCCATTTAGTACGTTGACGGGCGCCAGTGTGGACTATAATCACTTTTTCGACGAAACATGGATTAATGCCAAGTTTTTTATCGGTCGAGATAATATGGCGGTTCCCGTTATGGGAATCTCTATCGGCGGTGAAATTACAAGCATGATGGGTGCGGCATTTTCTTTTGGTACTGAAACCCTAGAAATGCGAGTTAGTGCATCAACGGTGAAATTTTCCATGAATATCGCCGATGCGCTATTAAACACGCCTGACGCAGCACGGCTGGCGGACCAAGTTGGTGGTGCGATTGTCGAGGCGACAGCAATTCTTACGATGACTAACTCTGCTTTGATTCTCGCTAATGCCAATCTTGCAGCAGACCCTGGTAATGCAACACTACAAGCAATAGCCGCAGGAACACAAACGGCAGTAGATGATGCTATTCTTGTGTTAAATAACCCTGCTTCTGATCCAACTGATGCTAATTATGATCCTACTGCTACCCCTGGAGCATTCCAGAACGCAGCTGGGCTTGAGGCCCTCTTTGAGGTTATCCCCAATGGGGTGGGCACGGCAGAATTCTATTCTGCTGGACTAAAATACAACGGTGATTCCGTTTTCTTTATGACAGAAGCGGCGCGTCGATCGGTGGGTGGTTTACCCTTCCCTGATACAACCACAGGTTTTGTAACCATTGGTTATCATATGGGTAAGATGATGCCTCACTTTACTTATAGCATGATAGATTCTGAGGATTCCATATTGGTGAATCAGACCCAGACTTCTGCGATTTTGGGTCTTAGGTATGATATTGAACCTTGGGCAGCCTTGAAATTTGAGGTGCAATATACCGAGCTAGGTGATGATAACATTCGTCAAGAAGGTCCTTTAAAAGGATCAGCTTTGGCAAGCTCAGGTTTATTTAACGAGTTGCCTGATCTAACAACGTTCGTAGGTGATGTCCCCGATGAGCTGATCAAGGTGCAAGTTGCCTATACGATGGTATTCTAAAGGAGATAGTGAAATGAAATATAAAGCACTCGCTACAGGAATGCTGTGCTGTCTCTTTTCGGGCATGGCCGCAGCGGAAATAATGGTGGTAGCCCACTCTAAAAGTGATATCGCCTCTGTCGATCAGGCGACTTTGAAAAAACTCTTTTTGGGTAAAACCAGTAAAATTGGAGGCATGAAAGTACGTGCGGTTAATTTACCTGACAGTAACGCTCTCAAATTGGAGTTTGATGAAAAAGTAGTGAATAAAAACCCCAATAAAATGAAAGCTTATTGGGCTAACCGTATATTTACGGGTAAAGGTAAACCACTTGACCAAGTGAGCAGTGAAGAAAATATGATTATTTGGTTGGCGGAAAATAAGAACGGTATTGGTTATGTCAGTGCCGACTCTGTTAATAGCAAGTTAAAAGTGCTGTTAACGATTCCTTAAAGATCGTTGAAAACTTTGGGTGCCAGAAGTATCTGGTATCCAGCATAAAAAAACCGGCGAAACTGCCGGTTTTTTTATGCTTGGTGTAAATAAAATTTAGCTCTTTATTTGTAACTATTCAGCTCACGTCAAAATTCTCGCATAACGGCGTTAAGAAATGATTATTTAACCATATAAACTCACATTTCTTGCCTTATTCTGCTCAAATTTGAACAGCTACAAGGTTCGCTGAATAGTTACGTTAACTTAACTAACTCAAGTTTTCGAGTTCAGATTTGCTGAAAAATATGACATCAATCACGGGTACACCAGCTGTAGGTTGGGTTGAACGGAGTAAAACCCAACAATTCCGAATAAGCATTGTCACTTAATTGATAGCGGTATCAATGAGTGATTTAGGTTTTTAAATTAAAATAGCTACGGGATTAAATAGAGCGCTAGCTCTTATAAAGCCGGTGTCATAGTGGGTGTTCATCATGCTTGGGTTCACTTTGTTCTCGGCAACTGCTCGATGCGTCGCCTAAAAGCACCTGCTGTTGGTGATCTCGACCTCCGTTCTTGACTCGGCTCTGCCTGTTCCGTCCATGGAACCGCACTTCCTGCATTTACACCACCGTACCCAACTACGGGAACGTGGGTATCATTTTAATCCCGTTAAATTCCAAAACGCGCGTTAACCGAGAGCTGAAAAGTCATCCTTTTTACCTTCGTTATCATCCTCTTCGTTAGAAATGGGCTCTAGAGACAGCGAGAGGCCGCCGTTATCGGTACTTTCTTTTTTGCTGGGTTTTGCGGTGGTATTTTTGCTTGCCGCCTCATCTTCATTGTTTCCTTCTGCAAGCGTCACCTTTAAACGCAAATTATTTTTTGAATCGGCATTTTTAAGTGCCTCATCAAGGCTTATTTTTCCTTGTTGATAAAGGTACAACAGAGCGCTATCGAAAGTTTGCATACCGAGATTTTCTGATTTCTGCATCACTTCTTTTAATGAGGCTACTTCTCCTCGTTTTATTAAATCACACACCAAGGGGGTGCCCAGTAATATCTCTATCGCAGCGGCACGTTTGCCATCCAGTGTGGGAATTAATCGCTGGGATATAAACCCGCGCAAGTTTGATGATAAATCTTGCAACACTTGCTTGTGACGTTCTTCAGGAAAGAAATTTATAATACGGTCGATTGCTTGGTTAGAGTTATTGGCGTGCAGTGTTGATATGCACAAGTGACCCGTTTCAGCAAAAGCAAGGGCATGTTCCATGGTTTCAGCGGTTCGAATTTCGCCAATTAAAATAACATCGGGCGCTTGGCGTAGAGTGTTTTCCAAGGCATCTTGATAGGTGAGGGTATCTACGCCTACTTCGCGCTGATTGACGATGCTTTTTTTATGGCTGTGTACAAACTCCACTGGGTCTTCGATAGTAATAATATGGCCGGCACTGTTGGTATTTCGGTAATCAATTAAGGAGGCCAGTGAGGTAGATTTACCCGAGCCGGTTCCGCCCACAAAAAGAATCAAACCGCGTTTTTGCATAATTAATTTAGGCAGAATTTCCGGAAGGCCTAAATCTTCATAGCAAGGAATGTCTGTTTTGATAGAACGGACAACCATGGCGCATTGGTTGCGTTGTTTGAAAATATTGATTCGAAAACGCCCTATGCCAGGTTCTGAAATGGCAAGGTTCATTTCCGGCCGCAAATCAAAGGCGGCATTCTGTTCTTCATCCATCAGGCTGCGGGCGAGTTCCTCCACAACACCAAGTTCAAGAGGCGTGTCATCAATGGGAATCAATTTACCGAAAATTTTCGCACTGGGTAAAGCGCGGGTGCTCAGGTAAAGGTCTGAACCCTCTTCGTCAACCAAGTGTTTGAGGTATTTTTTAAAATCCATGTGTCAGCATCTCCGGTGATTGATTTGGCAATACCTTTCAGTATAGTAAGTGCGAAGGAGAGCGTGATATGAATACAGTAGAAATTCTTTCTCAAGGTGATGAAGTCATAACCGGGCAAACCGTGGATACCAACGCAGCTTGGTTATCAGAAAGGTTGGTGCTAATGGGCTTTGATATTATCCGCCATAGCACGGTGGGTGATTCTGTTGAGGATATTCAAGAAGCATTGTTGCAAGCCAGTAAACGCTGTGATTTGTTGATATGCACAGGCGGCCTAGGGCCGACTGAAGACGACTTGACTGCTGAAGCGGTTTCAAATGTGAATGGCAAACCCTTGGTGTTTGACGAGCAGGCATTCGCGCTGATGAAAAATATGTTTGTTCGCCTAAATCGTAAAATGGTAAAAACCAATGAAAAGCAGGTATGGCTACCTGATGGGGCAAGCAGAATAGATAACCACTGGGGAACAGCGCCGGGCTTTTCTTTGCAAGGGAATCAAGCGTTGATGATATTCCTGCCTGGTGTTCCCGGAGAAATAAAAGCAATGTTCACGCAGGAAGTGAAACCTGGCTTGCTCACACATTTTAATGTGATACCTTCACGCTTGGTGATATTTAGAACGACAGGCATTGGCGAATCCAATTTGCAGGAAAAAATAGGCTTGTTTCAGCATTCTCATGTGCGCCTCAGTTATCGAGCAATGGGCAGAGAAGTGCAAATCAAACTTCGTTTTTCACCTGAATGCCGTTCCGATAAACTGGATAATTGTTGCACCGATATGGTTAAGGCCTTGGGTGAATGTATCTTTGCAATCGAAGGCTGGGGCGATGGGCCTGTTGGCAGTCTTGGTGAGGTCGTCTCTACGCTGTTATCGGACAATAATCTCAAACTTGTTTGTGCGGAAAGCGCAAGCGGTGGGGAGTTTGTGCGGCTGATGGGTCTTTCATCAAAAGATACTCCCCCTATTACGAAAGGTTATTTTTTTGCTGGGCAAAATGACTTGAAAGAAATGCTGTGTTTAGAACGTGGCACAGAAGAGAATATTGACTACCGCCATCTGGTGGCGGCTATGCGATCAACATGCAAGGTGGATGTGGCGCTGATTATCACACCGTTTGAACGCGTTAAAAGTGAATCGGGTGATATCAATGCTAAAACAGCGCAATGTTTTTTAGCCTCAAGTAGCGAGCAAATTTGTATTAGTGATCACGTGACAGGTAGCGATGCATATTGCCAGCACGCTATCAGCTATACGGCTTTGAATTTTCTTCGCCAATGGTTATTGAAGAGTGTAGCCATAGGGTTATAGAGTGGCTTGTAACTCACGTTTCGGAGTTCAGATTTGCGGGAGTAGTCGATGTAGATCACGTGGCATGCACCGTGTAGGTTAATGGTATGGACCCACTTACCTAAACGGCTTCGATGAGCCAAACTGAAGAGTACCAACAACTCAGTTAAAGCAAGGGGTCC
>JAESUE010000301.1 GCA_016763235.1 Pseudomonadales bacterium | reverse complement strand
GTGATCGGCGGCGAGCTTCTCAATGCCGACAATGTGGAGGTTGGCGGCGTGTCGGTAGGCGTTCCAACCGATACCGGGGTGTCAGCAGGAATGGCGAGTTTAGGAAGTTTAGCAAGTAGCAGCACTGATTCGGCGACAGAGAATGCATCGTCTTCCAGCGATAATTCTAGTCAACAGCAAGCCGCATTTTTAACAGTTGAAATCATTGGTTTAGGCGATTAATTGGGGGTTAGGGTGAGCAAGAAATTTTTACGCGGGGTTCTATTTTTACTGGCAATTTATCCCACCATTGCATCGGCATGGTGGAATGAGGCCTGGCCATATCGCCTGGCTATAGGTTTAGACACTTCTCAAACGGGAGTAGGGATACAAGGAAAAGAATTAGACGTGCCTGTTTTAGTGCGCTTACATTCTGGAAATTTCGCCGATTTTTTTCTGATAAAGGAAGACTTAAGTGATCTTAGATTTATGGCAATGGATGATAAAACGCCATTGAAATATCACGTTGAACATTTCGATTTGGTCAACCAAATGCTGTTTGTTTGGGTGCAGGTGCCTGTTGTAAATGGCAATATCGCGACCGAAAAACTGTGGCTTTATTATGGCAATAGTGAAGCGGTAGCAAGCAGCGATACAGCCGGTACATTTGACCCTGACGAAGCGCTTGTATTCCACTTTGATGCCAAGGATAGCTCCGTTGTGGATAAAACAGCCTATGGGAATAGTGTGGTAGAAAACACATCAAGCTTGAACCCTTCATCATTAATTCCATCAGGTGCGCGTTTTGATGGGCAGCAGTCTATTTTAATTCAAGATAACCCCGTAACAAGGATGATTCCTGATGCTGGTTTTACCTTTTCTACATGGATTAAACCGGAAGGTCAGCAGTTAGATAATTATTTAATGCACCGAAAATCTGGCGCGACCGAAACGATCATCGCGATAGACGGAAATATTCTTTACGTAAAATACGTTAACGGTGGTTCGGTATTTGAAACACCACGTTCGATTATATTAACGGATGGAATGTGGCAGCATATGGCGGTGGTATTTAAACACGAAGAATTAAGTGTTTATTTAAATGGTAATGCCGTGATGACTGTTCCGCTGGGCATGGTAGAGAGCGCGGGTGATATCACTCTTGGTTCGAATCAAAAAGGAAACCAGGGTTTTGTCGGTGAAATGGATGAAGTCAGAATATCTAAAGTAGCGCGCTCGGCAGACTGGATTAAATTGGCGGCACTTCAGCAAGGCCAAGGCGGAAAATTATTAGCAGTGCAAACGGGTGAGCAGCTCGGTGCCGCTGGCAGCTCGAATGGGTTTTTCGCGGTAATATTCCGCAGTACAGAAGAGACCGGTTGGGCAATTATTATATTGTGCGCAATTATGGGAATGATTAGTTGGACGGTAATGGTGGGTAAAACTGTGTACCTAGGGTATGTCAAAAAAGACAACGCATCTTTTCTCGAGCAATACAGAACAGTGGCTGGAGAAAATCTGGCCATGCTTGATCAGCAAGAAAGTGAAGAAGACCGCGCGATGGAACAATCACCGATTTCTCAGGCTATTTTTGGTGGCCATGATCACTTTCAAAGCTCCCCCATATATCACCTTTATCACCGGGCAATTCAGGAGCTTCATCAACGAATGGGGAAATCTGCAGGGGCCCAGGCTTCTGCATTAACACCCTCAGCAATCAGTGCCGTCAAGGCAGCGTTAGATGCGCAAATGATGCGAGAGGCCCAGAAAATGAATAGCCAAATGGTGCTATTAACCATTGCAATAAGTGGCGGCCCATTTCTTGGGCTGTTAGGAACAGTTCTTGGCGTAATGATTACCTTTGCTGCGATTGCCGCAACTGGCGATGTCAATGTCGCAGCCATTGCACCGGGTGTTGCAGCAGCACTATTAACAACAGTGGCAGGTTTGTTTGTCGCGATACCCGCATTGTTCGGTTACAACTGGCTGGCATCAAAAATTAAAGAAGCGATTGTTGATATGCGTGTGTTTAATGATGAGCTCATTACGAGAATCGCAGAAGTTTACGGCGAATAGTTCTGCAAGAAAAAATTTCCGGTAAATAAAAGGATCTAAGGCAATGATCGGTCTTGAAGAAAACGAAATATATGACGATATTAATGTGACCCCCATGTTGGATTTATCCTACGTGTTGCTCATCATTTTTATTATTATGACCACTGCAACAGTGCAGGGTGTGACCGTGAACTTGCCGAAAGCAAGTGCCGCGGAAAGCTTGGCAAAACCAAAAACAAAGGCGGTGACCATCATTGAAGACGGAACCATATTTTTGGATACCTATCCGGTTAGCCTTCAAGAGCTGGAGTCTTTATTGCAACAATATAAAGCCGTTGACCCTGATCTACCAATCGTTATTAAGGCCGATGCAACAATTCAATATCAAAATGTTGTAGATATATTGGATTTAATGGGTCGATTGGAAATAACCCAAATTGGTTTAGTCACCAAGAGATTGGTGAAGTAGACAACATGTCCAGAAAAACAACATTAGCAAAGCGCTTACCGTTAATAATGGGTGTGCTGGCGATTATTTTTGCACTGCTATTGGGATTCTTTATAAAGGGGTTCTTGCTAGATGATCAAGCAATGCCGAAAAGAATAATACAGCAAATCACCTTGATAGCTCCGCCGCCACCACCTCCCCCTCCGCCTACACCGCCAGAACAAGAGCGGGAGCCGGATATTCAGGAACAGGCGACTGATGAACCACTGGATGACGCAATGCCAGACGATATGCCCGACGCCCTTGCAGGGGATGACTTGGGCATTGACGGCGAAGGGGTAGCAGGGGGTGATGGATTTGGCTTAGTCGCGCGTAAAGGTGGCCGTGGATTATTGGGTGGTGGTAACGGATACACCGCAATTATCCAATCACAAATTACCGATATGCTTGCCGATGATGATGCGCTGAGGTTTCTTGATTACACGGTGGTGTTGCAAATTTGGGTCGCAAAAACTGGCAGCATTGAGCGTTTTAATTTTACAAGTTTTTCTGGTGATGAGCAGACAAAAAAGCGTCTCAAAAATTTATTAGCAAGTCTGGAGCCGTTTGAGTCAGGCCCGCCGATTGAAATGCCCCAGCCTATAAAATTACGAATTCGGTCACAGTTATAACTAAGTTTCGGAGTTCAAAATGGCATAGAAAACCCCGTAGGTTGGGTAGAACGAAGTGAAACCCAACATGATAAATATCCACTATGATACTGGCTTTAAGAGCTAGCGCTCTATTTAATCCCGTCACTATTTGAATTTAGGCAGCTAAATCACCCATTGATACCGCCCTCAATTAAGTGACACTGCTTATTTCGTAGTTGTTGGGTTTTGCTTCGTTCACCCCAACCTACAGGCGGCGTATCCCATGATTGATGTAGTATTTTGCCGGAAATATGAACTCCGAAACTTGAGTTATAAATTTAGGAAATCCCCATGAAGTACAGGTTATTGTTAAGCACCGCAGTATTTGGACTAGGGGCAATGAATGCCATTGCCGAACCCACGACGACAACGGATGTCCAGAGCAATAAATATACAGCGGGAAATGCGCCTGCAGTAAGCACCGAAGATATTATAAACATCCTGATTCAAGAGAAATTAATTGATAAAGAAAAACTCGTTGAGATTTTAGGCAAAGCGAAACGGCAAACCCAGAATGATTTTGATGGGGCGGTTGAAACAATTAGTAACGATAAAAAAAATGATCCTAGCATCGCAAAGGACGGTATCGTACGTGTGCCTTATGTTCCCCAATATATTCGGGATGATATTCGCGAAAAGGTGCGCATGGAGTTACGCGAGCAAGTAGTGGGCGATATAATGTCTCAGGCTGAAAAACAGCGCTGGGGCGTGCCAGGCACCACGCCGCATTGGACACACAAAATTAAGTGGACGGGCGATATACGATTACGCGCTGAGAGTACGTTGTTCGACGATAAAAACAATAATATAAGCAGCCGAGTTGCTTATAAAGATTACAACGGCATCAATGACCGAGGTGGTTTTGGTTCTAATCTTCTGGAAGATGGCCTCAATATAAATGATGACCGCACGAGACTTCGCGCACGACTTCGCTTGGGGATGAAAGCAAAGATCACTACCGGAATAGAAGCAGAAGCACGATTAGTGACAGGGAAAAGCAGCGATCCCGTTTCAAACAATCAAACCCTTGGTAATTACGGTGATAGTTTTGCCATCAGCTTTGATCGCGTAAACTTAAAATACAAGCGCTTTGAAGGCGATTACGAGTTGGTAGGTGGCCGCTTTAAAAACCCCTTCCTCCATACTGATCTCGTATGGGATAGCGATTATCAATTTGACGGCGTATCAGGGATTTATTGGCCACGGCATGGATATAATTGGGAAGAAGAAGACATTCAATTTGACCCATTTATTATCGCAGGGATTTTCCCCATTGATGAAATTGACGAAGAGCCCAAAGATAAGTGGCTGTACGGTTTGCAGCTAGGCTTTAACTACCAATGGCTTAATCAAGATACCTTGTCATTTGGCGTGGCTTATTATCATTATGAAAACATATCTGGAAAATTAAACGATCCACAGGGTTTTGAAACCGACTACACCGCGCCGAATTTCCTGCAGAAAGGCAACACACTTTTTGATATAAAAAACGAACTGGATGGTAGCGAAAATCTTCTCGCTTTGTTGGCAGAATACCGTCTTATAAATGCCACTCTGGTCTATGATATTGCAAAATTTTCACCTCATCATGTGATCTTAACCTTGGATGTAGTGCAAAACCTTGCGTTAGACAAAGGCGATATGGAGGCCCGTGCAGGAGGTGCAGCATCGGTATTTAATACCGCTGGCAACCGAGTTGAAGAGAGAGAGCTAGGTGTTCAGGCGGGCGTAACTTTTGGCTGGCCTACAGTTAGCGAGCGTGGGCAGTGGCAGGGTTCGCTTTTCTTCAAAAGCCTCGAGCGTGAAGCAACACTCGATGCCTTCACCGATTCTGATTTTCATCTCGGTGGCACCGATGGTAAAGGTTTCATAGTCAATGCAAAATACGGGCTTAGTGAAAATACGGTGTTTCAATTTAAATGGTTAAGCTCCGAAGCAGTGGATGGCAACGACCTTGGTGTTGATATTTACCAATTTGATATCAATGCAAAATTTTAAGTAACTATTTAGCTCACGCTCAAATTTGAACGCAATCTGAACAGTTACCAATTTTAATCATTTAGGTATTAAAGAGAGAAAGCAAGATGAAAAATATTAGCGTATTTTTAATTGTTCTACTTGCATTGCCTTCGGTGTCTTTCGCTGGAGAAAAGGAACTTAAAAATGCATTGTCAAAAGCCCAATATATGTTGCGTCAGGCCAATGCTGAAAAAATAAGTGTCGAAAAAGATAAGCGGGAAGTACAGCTCGCCTTTGATGAATATAAAAAGAATGCTGAAAAAGAGCGAAAATACGCAGAAAAAGGCAGTAAAAAGGCAAGTGAAAAGCTAAACGCCAAAATTGGCGCGTATAAAGAACACTATGAAGAACTGAAAGCGAATTTTATTGCATTAAGAAAAAAGCATCGTGATCTTAACAGGGAGAATAGTGACTTGGCCGGTGAATTTGCACTAGAGAAGAAAAAGTTTGGTTTGTGCCTTGCAAATAATCATAAGCTTTTTGATGTAAATAAAGAGATTCTCGGGAAATATGAAAATAAGGGGTTTTTCAGCATCCTAAAGCAAAATGAGCCAATGATGGGCTTGTCGAAAGTGCAAATCGAAAATCTGGTGCAAGAATACCAGTATGATAATGAAGACTTACTCGTGTTAGATTATTAAAAGGTGACAATGTTTTTTTATCGTAGTATTTCAATGGTATTTCTCGCTGTTATATCCATGGACGCCATAGCTTCCATAATCCTCTCGGCCGATCCGAACGCAAGTCTTAATGAATTTGTCAGCCATGTCGAGATACCGGCAGATAGCTCACAGAATGGTTCGGAGGTTCAATATAGCGTCTTCGCCGGAGACAGCCTATTTCTAGATTATTCTGTTTTTAGCGATACGTCTGTTTTAACATTTAATGGCAACGTATTTCTTACTGCTAACCAAATCTCTATATTTTCGTATGACTACATGCCAACAATGCCGGATTTTTCTGTCACCACGGTGTTTAATAACCTCGATGTATCTATGAGCAGCGTAGGCGGTATGCTTATATACTCAGATACACCTATTGTAAATGGAATATTTGAAGCGGCGAATAGTATTTATATTGGTAACTATTCTTCGATAAAACCCGTGCCACTTCCTGCAGCTTTTTTGCTGTTTTTGTCAGGCGTGGTTGCGATCTCGCTAAGCGTTGTAAAAAGACCGTTGCGTTTTGGTATTCGTATTTGAATGTAGTATTTTTCGGTTTGATTGAATTGGGTCGCTTTAATTTAGCATCCTGGGGTTCAGGCCAGCTCTCCGCACCTTAAATTAACGCTGGCAGCAGCGTTACAACGTAGGTTCCGGAGTTCATGTTTACATGGCTATATTCCGTAAATAGGAACTCCAAAACTAAAGTATTTAAAAAGCCTCGATATATATCGAGGCTTTTTTTTTTGCGTAAAATTCAACCTGAGCATTTCTAGGCTTTCTCCAAACCCGTAAAAATAGGCAGCGGAATCTCCGTAATGCTTATGCGTATAGGCATTCGTCTATGCGATGACAAAATTCAGCTCATTTTATGTTAAACCCTAAAATATTCCGTTCATATACTCACGCTAATAGCATTCAAGGTGTAAGCGTTTGTTTCAGTGTGACTTCTTTGTTTTCGAATAGAAAGTTTGCTTAATATGAAGGATATATGTATGACAAAACATACCAAAATAATAAGGATTTGGTGGCTGTAAGTCTTTATTTGTAAGAAAAGTATCACTTATTTGTAATAGAAAACCAAAAAAAGTTTGATACATTGTGCATCGCGATTGATATCACTTGGCGTGTTTAAGGCAATGCTATCGCAAGAACTTAAGGAGTGAAATGAGCAATAAAAAACAGAATGTTTCAGTGCGTTTGAGTGAATCAGATATTAAAAAAATAAAAGGAATTTCAGCGAGATTAGGGGTAAAGGACTCTGAATTGTTTCGATACATCATTAAAAACTCTTTATCTCGTTTATTGCCATTCCAACAAAATGGAATGAGCGGGATAGACCTTATTCCTGCGCTTCTCGATAGCGGAAAAGATCTCACCCAACATTTGGATATTGATACCGAACGTTTAGACCGCATCGTGAACGACGGGGTGAGTGATGAGGATAGGCAGGTGGATAAGGGAGACTTAGATTTTGTAACGTTATTGGGGAATAACGGGAGCCACGATTACCTCACATTTAAACTTCGTGAAAGCAGAGGCAGCGCAGTCTTAGAAAACGATATTGACGGTTCACTAAAAGAATATCTCTACAGCAAGTATTTAGGGGGTGAGCCAGTGACTCGCCTAAATCGAAAAGATCTAACTGTTTATTAATCTATTTATAAGGGGAAGGGATAATGAAAACTGTAAAATTTGCACGAAAGTATGTTGTTGGTGGAGTGTTTGCAATCGGTAGCGTCTTCGTTGCAAGCACTGCGAATGCCATCGTACTTTCTACCGGAAATGCCGATGTTCAAGCCGGTAATTTAACGTTGTCACCTATTACGTACTCACGTCCAGTCGAGCAGGGGTCACTATATTGTTCCTGTGCTACAAATGTGACCTTGAACGCGTTTCCACAACCAGCGCTAAATAGACTCACTACAGAGGTTATATACGAAAATGTCGTCTTCGTGCAGGGAGCGGATACCAGCGTGACCACGCTTGCCGGAATGGATAGCGGCTCGTATACCTTGTCACTCACTGACTTTGAATTCCCAGAAGCCTTGGATTACCTCGGCGTAAGCATAACCACGGCAACAGACTTAGTGGGCCAATTACTCCTTGGTAACGATGAGGTGTCAAATACGATGTCTTTTCTGATTGACTCCCCCGATACCTATTACTTATCGGTATTTGGTATGGCTGGCAGTGCCTACAACGTCGGCATGTACGGCATCGAGCTGAGCAAGGTAGGTGTATCAGCGGTACCGCTACCACCTGCGGCATTCTTGTTCTTTACGGGGCTTATTGGTTTGATTTTTGTGGGTAGGGGCAAGGCGATAATATGCCTGCCGCATACACCTTGGTTTGGGTTGGCATAAGCAGGTGGCTGATTATATGAAAGGTTGATGCGATATATAAAATAGGAATATCGCATCTAGTCACCTAAACAAAACGGTAATATTTGATATGTATAGTGTCCGTTCTGTTTAAGTATGATGAAAAAAGGTCGATTACTGACCAATATGACGAGAGCGTGTTGTCCGTTAGTGACGGCATTTACAATGGGCAAAGAGTATCAAATAGTGGAAAAGCAGTTAACAATTGACGATATTTTAGGTGCTGCCAAGCGTCGTAAGAAGCCAGCGATAATAGCATTCACCATGGTGCTTAGTATTAGTATCTTATACGCAGTATTTGCCAGTCCCGTATATAAGTCTTCCGCGACAATCCTGATTGAACAGCAGGAAATACCCCAGGATTTGGTACGAAGTACCGTTACGAGTTTTGCTGACCAGCGTATTCAGATGATCATGCAAAAGGTTATGACCTTTGCGAAACTTAGTGTATTGATCAAGAAATTTGATCTTTATGCTGATCTTCGGGAGAAACAACCGCTAGAGGTGGCTATAGACAAAATACGTAAGGATATCAATTGGAAAATGATTAGTGCTGACGTAATTGATCCAAAGAGTGGGCGGCCGGTTTCTGCCAGCATTGCATTTGTTTTGTCATATAAAAATGAATCTGCACGTACAGCTCAGCGGGTCGCGAATGAAATTACCACGCTCTTTTTAAGTGAAAACATAAAAAATAGGCAGGCTATGGCTTCTGAGGCTGAAGCGTTTTTGTCGGTCGAGGTTGTTCGACTAGAAAAAGAAGCAAACAAGTTGGAAATAAAACTCTCAGACTTTAAAGAAAAGAATCTTCGCAGCTTGCCAGAAATGACATCGTTGAATTTAAACATTATGGAGCGAACAGAGCAGGAATTGCTGGGTGTTGGCAGGCAAATTCAATCTTTAGACGAGCGCAAGATAATGCTAGAAGCGCAACTAAGTCAGCTTAACCCGCGAGCGAGAGAGTTTAGCAACGATACCGAGCAAGTACTTTCGCCAGAGGCCAGGGCAACATTGTTGCAAAATAAATACGTTTCAATGCTAGCAGTTTATACCACTAGCCATCCTGATGTCATGAATACAAAGCGCGAGCTTGATGAAATAATAGCTATGGGTGCCATTCCAGCGGATGTTTTATTCATTAAAAAACAACAGAAAATGTATCAAGAAGAACAACTGACAGCGCCCCCAAGTCGAATTGAGTGGTTACAGGAAAAACATAAAGCTCTAGAAGATAAACTGGAGGCGGTAAGAAATCACTTGCCAATAATGATTGAGGAAGCAGATAGCCCGGCATATATTCAAGTTGCTACAAGTCTCAAGACAGCAATCTCAGATATAGGTCACTTGAAGGAAACAAAAAAAGCACTTAAGAAAAAGCTGGATAATCTCGAGTTATCGATAATGGCTGCTCCAAGCGTAGAGCGCGCATTTCGAAGCATTGCGCGGGATTACGACAATACATTGGCTAAATACCACGAGGTAAAGGAAAAGCAATTGCAAGCAAGTTTAGCAAAAGCTCTTGAGCAGGAAAGTAAAGGTGAGCGCTTTACTTTAATAGAGCCTCCGATGCAGCCGATTAAACCGGATTCGCCAAATCGTCTAATGATAATGGTGTTAGGGTTTATATTTTCAATTATGACTGCAATTGGCTTAGCCGTATTCGTTGAGAAAACCGATGATAGTTTTTACACGGAAGGTTTGATTAAGATATCAGTAGGTGAAATGCCCCTAGCGACAATTCCTCATATAGTCAATGTTACCGAAAAAGCTGCGGCTAGACAGAAATTTATCATCGCTGCGGCAGGGACCAGCGCAGCGATGATTGGTGTAATAATATTAACGCATATTATGTATCTACCATTGGATGTAATTTGGTACGCATTAATGAGGAAGTTATGAATAAGGTTGATTCGTTGAGAAATGAGAGAGAGCGTGATGTACCGTTTGGCGCTAGGTTGTCTGTTGAAACTGAGCTAGGGTATATAGATGCGGCATTAAGCCACGCGGATCAAACGGAAGAGAAAGGCGCCTTAGTCGAAAAAGTTGAAATAACGGATGATGTAGATAAAACACCTGCGGCCAATCAGGTACATAAACTAAAAGAAAGCACACTTGAAAAAAATAGGATTGTCACGCCGAAATATCATAACAGTGAAACAAGCTCTGCATATAAAATATTACGAACGCAGGTTGCGAAAATATTGCTGCAAAATAACTGGAACAGGCTGGCGATATTTAGCGCGCGAGAGGGGCAAGGCTCTACGTTAACAGCTACAAACTTGGCGTTCTTTATGTCTATTTTACACGGATATAAAATAACGTTGGCAGATATTAATTTCAAAAAACCAAGTGTTCATAAAGGTCTTGGTTTAGAGTTACACAAAGGGATTAACGACTGCCTTCTCGGCGACTCAAATGTGGATGAAGTATTGGCACATATAGATGGCTACGACCTTAGTATTATGCCCTGCCTTGACGAAATCGATAACTCTTCTGAAGTGTTAATGTCGCCGAAGTTCAAAGAGGTGATAACCGATATTACATCCCCGAGAAAAAATGAAATTGTTATAATGGACATGCCTCCGGCGCTAAGTGCTGACGATGTTTTGGCGTCTATTGATCACTGGGATGCTTCGTTGATCGTCATTCAACATGGCGTTACGAAAGAGAAAGATCTTAAAAAAACATTAGATCTAATTGCGCAAAAACCTGTCATCGGTACGGTATACAATAATGTGGCGTTTTAGATCGCTGAGACTATCGACCCACGAAAGCTAAACGCTGCAGATCAAGTATTAGTACGGTGTATTTTTAGGGCCCTTTATTTAATTAAAACCATATAGAACGTTTCTATTTAGATCGACTGTTAGTCAATAATCCGCGGCCTCTCTTGCAATGCAAACTATATTACTGATTAGAGAAAACAAATATATACGGCAGATTGCAACGTTAATGTCTGGAACATTAGTTGCTCAAGTGGTAATGCTTGCCTCCATGCCGCTAATAACGAGACTGTATTCTCCAGAGGAGTTTGGTGCGTACTCGGTATATATTTCAATTATTAGCATTATAGGTTTG
>JAESUE010000022.1 GCA_016763235.1 Pseudomonadales bacterium | reverse complement strand
TTAAATGCAATGGTACGCGATAATTTGGAGTGGAACATGAATTAATTAAATTCGCTGCATGGGTTGTTTTTAATCACAGTCGCTTGTTAGAGGGGCAATGCCATAACACTGAGTTGGTACACCTCTCACAATCATTTCACGGTAGTTACTTATCTTCGTCATTTACAAGCAAATACTGTGTAATGAGATTTGTTCCAATCGCTAGTACAACTGCTGGAAATACAAAAACCCAGACACTAAAACTAGAGATAAAATCCTCTTTTAAATCGACTTCAACTAAACTATCTACTTTTAGGATTCTCATTTGCTCTAGACCGGAAGACAGCCACCCGAAAACTAACGCCCCCCAAATTATTAAGCCAACCCCATAAAGCAACATTTTTCTATGACCCATTGGAACTCGATGATAATTCTTTAATGCCACAATCAGAGGGAACAAAGTAACGCCACCAATCCCCAAATTAGTAAGATAAGTCACCATCGGTATTGAGTGGGTTGTTGATATCTCCCACCTCTTCACCATCCGGCACGCCATCTCCGTCGCTATCACTATTGGTGGGAGAGGTCCCTAAAAGCGCTTCTTGTTCGTCCGACAGCCCATCGTTATCTGTGTCCTGAACCGGTGCGGCACTAAAATTTATAGACACCGGAGAGCCATTTAAAATCGCCCCATTAAGTTCTATGTCTACCACTGCTTCACCCGCTGCGTCACTGGTAAGGTGGAACTGGTATTGGCCATTACCCAGGTCAATAGCTGCAACGCTTTGCCCCTGCAAGCCATTAAGTTCGCCCAGAGAGCTTGTAGCAATAAGCTCATCACCACCCGTGACGAGTGCATTAGAAGCAAGGTCTTTCAGTTGAATGCTGATAGTGACTAATTCAGAAATACCGGCCGCGGGTTTATCCACGGTCAGTTCGGTATTTGTTGCGTCTGCGTCAGCAAACGCCAACGTCAGCGCACTGATTTCCGGAGTGCGACTCGTATCGCTTAAGTAATTGTAATCACAAGGGTTATATGTAGAGCTTCCTGTACAAGGATGCCATGCCAAGTAGTCGTAACTTTTTACCGAGAAAGTTTCGCTTCCCGCGCTGAGCGGCCCAGAAACAGTTAACTCACCAGACTGCCTGTTCAGGGAAACACCGTTATTAATAACACCGCTTGCCAGCTCCGCCTGATCAACCGGCCCGTTGGGATCGCTCACCCCTGCCAGTAGAGTCGCGACCGGTGTTTTACTGCTAAATGTCCCGAGCCCCGCCGGGTAGCTCGGTGCTTCATTAGCCGCTGGGCTCGAAATAAAACGAATAAGCACCGCGCTATCATAAAGCCCGTCACCAGTATCAGCGATAGCAAGCCTCACTCGGTAGGTATCCCCTGGGGTTACAGACATCTGCCCCGCCAAAGGCTGAGAAAAGCCATCCAAACTCGTTTTGTATTGACTGAGATTCTGAGGATCATTTGAAATATACATCTCGGCTTTATGTTCAGTACAAAAAATCCCTTCTGCGGGGTGCATTGAAATTGCGTTAATCTCCGAGCCATCCGCCCATACCGCAAGGTTTGTCTCTGACGTTTCCAAAAGTGGGCTAACAAAAATGCCAAAACGGTCGTTATCTTTTTCGCTCGTACAAATACGGTTAGGGTAGTTCGCATCAATATATTCATATTCTTCGGATGCAAAAACAAAATCGACCCTTAATGTCGAGTTTTCTGGGGTCACATAGAACTCAAGCAATACGAGGTCTCGGCTGGCCTCTGGCTCCAAATTCAACAGTGGGTTGTTCGTACCGATATAGTCGGGGGTTGTAATATTCGTACTTTTTTTCGGCTCTTCAAAAAAATACCGGCCTGTACATCGACTGCGTTACCCGTCGATAGAACTAGGCCTTCAGGGATGCCAATTGATTGCCCCTTGCTAGAATAATCAGCCACTGAAACCCACTCTCGCCCTCCCGTAAATAACCCAAGCTGAGCAGGGTTGGCATGAATCAATCTTGGTTTAAGAAGCCCATCCTTCACCGTCACATTTGGGCCTGCGATTTTCTGCACCAAGGCCATTACATTGGCATCATCATTGGCAGCAAGGGGAACAACCTGTAGCTCAGCGTACGTCACTGCAGCCCACGTCATGGACAAAAAGCACAAGAGTGATCTGCTAAAAGTAGAATTACGCATTACATCGCCTTTATTATTTTGTATCGATTCAGTGAGCCCTATTTCTGTTCAGATTTGAGTTCAATTTAAATTGAAACTTAGCCTGAATCGACGCATTACTTTTTACGCAACAAGCATTGGAAGCCGGCCCTCATCTATTTCATTGTGTTGAATAGCCGAGGAGCTTGGTTGATTTTTAAACAGGATTAAGAGCTGAACGGAGGTTACGCTGAGGAATCAGGCATGTCAAGCTGGGCAGGCTGGAAATAAATCCATATTACTTTATTTATCAATAAGTTATACAGGGCTATCACGCCCTGAGAGCAAATACTACCAACAGTGGAAAATCAAGAGCAGGGATTTGCTTAGCCAGGTGTAGTGCTCAGAGACTCGGCAGATCGGGCAGCCCGGCACAGTAATCGCCTTGCCGTTTTCATCATAAATAAGCGGCTCTTCAATGACCGCTTCACCCATCATCCACTTTTGCATCGCTTCGTCACTTTTTTCCGCAATGACCTCAAGTTCTTTTGCCATGACTCAACTCTCTATTTTTCATTCTCTATTCTCACAAGCGCTGCTCTAGCTTACTATGAATGCCCTATTCAAACCACGCCAAGAGCCCTCTGGCATGACGGATCATCTCTCTGTAAGCATTCAAATTTGAGCAGAACAAGGCGTAAAATGTGAGTTTATACAAATAAATAATCATTTTTTAACGCCCTTATGCACAAATTTTAGCGTGCGCTGAATAGTTACAACACTTTAACCCTGAGCTTGCGCGATCTGCTCCAACATGCCCTTAACGCTTAGGTAGCTCAGAGAAATAGGGAGTCGCGTTAATTTTGACGTAGAACATTCGTCCTGGGCTTCGACATATTGCAATACCAAGGAAGGATAACCCGACACCATCCAGCTTTTTGCCTGTGCAATGTGCTTATTCAATAAGCTCTGAGACTTGTCACTACTTAGTGCCCGCTTGAACAGCCCACCATTTAGACCGATATCTGCCGCCACTTGGAGCAACACAGCATCATCACTTGGGTTTAAAGCGTATTGATAATAAGCCTGCTGAATGCCATAAATCATCTCCAGCTCTTTACCTTGTTGTTTGGCAGCAATCACTGCCCGACAAGATGGGTAGGTAGACCGCCTCGGCGTATTTTTAGTCCAGAAATCAAAATAAAGTCGGCCCCCAACTCACGGTGAATTTGACGCCAGGTACCTTGTAGCATTTCCCGCATGTCTTGCGGCATAGGCTGATCATTATCGGCGGCCAAACCACCCAGCACATATTCCACTTTAATATTCTGCGGCAAGTGTTCCTGCAGCTTTAACCACGTTGGCCGAAAACCCCAGCACCAACTGCACATAGGGTCATGAAAATAATAAAGCGTGGCCTGTCGATTGTTGCTCATTATTTCAACAGCCTTCTAGAGCTTCGTTAAAGCCGCCTTGTTTTCTGCAATCACCTTTTTAGCGATATCCGTTTCATCAAGAAGATGCATTAGCTCCGCTAAACCCTCCACTTCTTCCACGATATTGCGTTTCAAAACCACTTTGCCCAAGGTTTTGGAAAGCTTAATGGCGTGATAGACAAATATATCTGCGGCGCTGAACGTCTTCCCACAAACGTAAGGATCAAAAACAGCAAGGCGTTGAAAGGCCGGTAACCCTCTGTTTAACACGGTGTTTGCGTTTTCTTTTTTGTCCTCAGGCAGCTCCATTCCCATCAGCGCAGGCACAAGCTCATGCGCTGGCCCCTCTACGTATAACTCCACTGTTTTCAGCAGTTGTTTTACTTTTGCTTTGGCAAAGGGGTCGCTAGGGTAAAGAGGGTTTTCAGGATAGGCCTCATCCAAGTACTCCATAATGATATTGGCCTCGGTGAGAATTCCTTGTTCCGTCTCCAAAAAAGGCACCTTACCCATAGGGCTTTTTTCCAGCATTTCTGCGCTCTGATTGGGCCGCACATACACCTCTTCAAACTCCAAACCTTTATAGAGCAAGGCGTGTTTAACGGCGTTATAATAATTACTAATGGCAAAACCGTGAAGTTTCAGCATATTAAAATCCCCTATCTCGTGTAATTTAAAGTCTATTATTGGTAATAATTCAGCGAACCCTCTAGCTGCTCAGATTGCGTTCAAATTTGAGCAGAACAAGGTAAGAAATGGGAGTTTATATGGTTAAATGATCATTTCTTAACGCCGTTATGCGCGAATTTGGACGTGAGCTGAATAGTTACTATTGTTGTTGGTATAGATGCACCGCGAGTGTAGCACCCTTAGTTAACATGAATCTAAAATGCGCCTATACCGTTATGGATATAGACGCGTAAAGCGTATAAAGGGCAGTTCTAAAAATAGTAGAAACTTCTCGTTACAGTGAAAACCGAGCATGAAAACATCTCTCTTATTAGAGTCTGAAATCACCTGCCCAAAATGCGGTTTCAAAAAAACAGAAACCATGCCTACAGATGCTTGCCAGTGGTTTTACGAATGCACGCAATGTTTAAGCCTGCTTAAACCCCTCGCGGGGCATTGCTGCGTTTTCTGCTCCTACGGCACAGTCCCTTGCCCTCCTATTCAGGAGGGCAAACATTGCTGCTCGTCAACGAAAGGGCTGTAAAAAAACCAGTAACTACTCAGCGAACTCTGTAGCTGTTCAGGTTGCGCTCAAATTCGAGCAGAACAAGGCGAAAAGTGTGAGTTTATACCTATAAATGATCATTTTTTAACGCTGTTATGCACGAATTTGAGCGTGAACTGAATAGTTACAAAAGCCATAGCAAGAAAACTGATTGTACAGAGGGTGTAATCACCGATACCATGACAGCCTCAAAAAACAAGCATTCAGGTATGCCAACGCATGTATCAAGACGCTATTGACCGCCCAACCCAAGGGATTTCCGACGCACAGCTTGAGTTATTCGCAAATGAGCTTTCCCTCTTGAAGGCAAAAACGCAGAAAGACTTAAGCCTGCAAGACTTTGAACACCTTAAAAAAATTGAACGCTGGGGCAGAATCTGCACCGCTATCGGATACGGCACGGCCTGGATAGTTCCAAACCCCATTTCCGCTTTTTTCATCAGCTTGGGCAATGTCAATCGCTGGGCAAATATTGCCCACCCAGTATCTCACCGTGGTTACGATCGTATCAAAGGCGTTCCTGAGCGTTACACCAGCAAGCATTTTGCCCAAGGTTGGCGCAGAGCGGTTGACTGGCTCGACTGGATCGTTCCCGCAGGCTGGAACGAAGAACACAACAATCTCCACCACTACCGCTTGGGAGAAGAGGCCGACCCCGATCAAGTAGAGGATAATTTAGAATGGCTGAGGCAATCAAAGCTTCCTATGCCTTTACGTTATGTGGTGGTTGCCTTGTTCGCCTGCGTATGGAAACCGGCTTATTACGCCCAAAGCACCCTTAAAGTTTTAAGAGTGAAACAGGCAAAAAAAATACCCAACTCCCCAGAGGTGCCCTCCTCAATGAGTATTAATGCCTGGAGTCCATTTTATAAAGAAGGCAGAGAATACTGGCTGAAATGTGTTTTTCCTTATGCAGGAATGCGATTTTAAGTGATCCCCGCTTTATTTTTCCCTCTTGGAATAACAGCCGTCACGAATGTTTTTTTAACCTCTCTGCTGGCCGAGGTTTTTACAAACTTACATTCGTTTTTGGCTATCGTTCCTAATCACAGCGGTGATGATATTGTTCGCTTTAAAGACCCCATCAAAAAGAAACAGGAATTTTATTATCGACAGGCCGTCGGCTCAGTGAATTACACCACCGGCTCTGATTTTAATGACTTTATGCATGGTTGGTTAAACTACCAAATCGAGCACCATCTATTCCCGGCCTTGCCTTTAAGCCAATATCAAAAGATACAGCCGGAAGTTAAAGCCATATGCGAAAAATATGGTGTTGAATATAAACAGGAATCAATATTTAAACGCTTGATTAAAGCGGTCAATATCATGACAGGGAAAACGTCAATGAAGTGGGACAACTAGCACCCACTGTTTTGATATGCGTCCTTGGAAATAGTTTTAAGGAAGCATATCAACTCTTCTTAACAAACTCAGACTTTAATTTCATCGCACCGATACCCGTAATTTTGCAATCGATATCATGATCACCCTCTACCAAACGGATATTCTTCACCTTGGTACCCACCTTTACCACCAGTGAAGACCCCTTCACCTTCAAGTCTTTAATCACCGTAACGCTATCGCCATCATTCAGCACATTACCATTGGCATCCTTTATAACAGGCTGCTCTTCGTCGGCATCAGCACTCGCATCCGCTGACCATTCATGCGCGCACTCAGGACAAACCAATAGACTGGCATCTTCATAGGTATAGGGGGAGCTGCATTTTGGGCACGCGGGTAAATCACTCATAGTTATTGCTCTCTTCTGAATTTAAAGATAGGTTAAATGGCTGCAGGATTCTCTGAAATTAAAAACCCATACTGTTCATAACGTAACTATTCACCGAACCCTGTAACTGTTCAGATTGCGTTCAAATTTGAGCAGAACAAGGCGAAAAATGGTAGTTTATACGTATAAATGATCATTTTTTAACACCGTTATGCACGAATTTGAGCGTGAGCTGAGGTGTTACCAAAAAATAAACGAGGCCGCGAAGCATATTGGCAAGCAGGTATTCATTGCAAGCATAAAGCGGCCTCTCAATTAGCAAACGCTAAGGCTTGTCCAAAAAAAGCGCTCCATCCGGCCCCAATGGTGCACCCGTCATCATCCAAATGCTCAGCATTACCCCCCAGCCAACGAGAAAAGCCACTGAATAAGGCAGCATCAGGGTAATCATCGTACCCATGCCCAGCTGTTTGTCATACCGCTGCATAAAGGCGTACACCAACGCGAAATAGGGCATTAAAGGCGTGATAATATTCGTTGAACTATCACCAATGCGGTAAGCCATTTGTGCTGCTTCTGGAGTAATACCTGATAGCAATAACATCGGTACAAAAATGGGTGCAATTAATGCCCATTTTGCAGAAGCGCTACCAATAAATAAGTTAAT
>JAESUE010000300.1 GCA_016763235.1 Pseudomonadales bacterium | reverse complement strand
CTGAAACTCGATTTCTCTTAGGGAGTGGTCGAGGTTACGCCTGGTCTGCGAGCTGGCGCGAGCGCGAAGTGCCTTATTTTTAATAACCGAAAGGAGGTGAGAAGGACCCACCGGTTTAATGAGCAAGATATCAGCGCAGCAATCTATGGCGATATTTTGCTGAGCGATATCAGGCTGGTTCGTGAGAATTAATATACCAATATGTTTCCACGAAAAACTTTGTTTAATAACCTGGCTTATATTTTTCGCTGAAAGTGGAGAGATATCGCATTCCATCAGCAATAGATCAGGCTTAAATTCATCGAGGGCGTTAGTTAAGGCGTAGGGATCCTTGAGAAGCAGAGTCTCCACCGCTGATTGATTGAGAAATTGATGGTAACTTTCTAGTCGACGGGTTTTATCATCAAGGATAAGAATGCGGGGAGAAGGAGCCCTTAATAGATCTTCTTGCTGCCTTAAACATTGTATAAGCTGATGAGGGATAACAGGCTTTCTAAAGAAAAAATCAGCGCCGGCATTTGCTGCGGCGATACGCGCTTCTATATTGTCTTCTTCATTAACGATGATGATCAAGGGAAGTGAATCGAAATTAGAGTTTAAGCGCTGTTTGAGTTTTTTTAGGTCGTCAATGGCACCGTAAGAACCGGCAGTAAATATTAACGCGAAGGGTTGTTCGCTAAGCCTGCTCTCAAGCGTTTCTAAGTCAAAAAAATCCTGAACTGAAAAGTGGTTATTTTTAAGGCTTGGGGATAAGCGTGCTGTGTTTTCTTCACGCTTACCATATAGAAAGATAAGCTGTTTCGTTGACCCCATGTTTTCACCTAAAATGGTGCTATTGTTTGACTTAAGTCAAACAATAGCACAATGACCACAAGTCACACGCGGTTATTGTGCTATTGAGAAATAACTCTTGGGGTTTCTTTGCATCGTTCGCGGATAAGATCAACAAGAATATTAAAAGGGATAGGTTTGGCGTAGACAGAGACTCTTTCTGGTAAGCCTCCGCGCTTTTCTATTTCCCATTGATCCAAACTACTGACCGCAACAATGAGGCAATTTTGTAGCTCTGGAACATTCTCTAGCGCTCGGACTAATTCAAAGCCGTCCATGTCGGGCATATTCAGGTCTGTAATAATAATGTCGGGGGTGTAGCGACCAATTTGAATCAAACCTTCAAAACCACTGTTGCTCAGAATGAGATTAATCGGCAGTGAACGGGCTGCAAATTGTTGCTGGTATATTTTTTGTTGGGCGGGGTCATCTTCTACCACGAGAACACTGAGTTCATGGCTGGCAGGTGTTTGTTTTTCTTCTGCTGATAAATCTCTGCGATGTAGCATTTCTTCGATAGAGCTTTTAATGATGCGCCTATGGCCACCCTCAGTGGTCCAAAGTTTAAGTAAACCTTTGTCTGCCCAAAGTTGTATGGTGCTAAGGGAAACATCTAGCATATCTGCTGCTTTACGCGTGGTGACGAAGGTTTTTTGGGTTGATTCCATGTCTTGATACAGCTCTTTATTTTAACGAATGCCTGCGGGGTGCAACAATTGATACGCTCTTCTTTAGAGTAGGCAAGGCTTGCCAGTTTTGCCAATTATGATTATTTAATTACTTTTCTAATTAATGCTGATTTGGATGGCTAGATCCTTGAAATTAGATATTGGGGATAAAACTCAGTGTGTGGATGATAAACGCGCCTGTTGACCTTCGAGTATCGTCGATGGATTATGGGCGACAAGTCATGAGGTGCGGGTGCGCATTTCAAATGCGCGTAAAAAAGGAAATTTTTAATGTCAGAAAGTGTGCTGTTTACAGAAGAAGACGCAGGCAATAACAAACGTTTTGGTATTGCTACATTAAATGTGGAAAAAAAACTTAACTCACTGACGTTGGAAATGGTGGGTTTACTTTACCAGCAGCTATTTGATTGGGAAAAGGATGAGGCAATCAGTTGTGTCTGGTTGCAGGGCGCGGGTGAGAAGGCCTTTTGCGCGGGGGGGGATGTACGTTGTTTACGGGACAAAATTGTTGCCTTGGGCGCCGAGCAGGCACAAGGTTTCGTGCAGGATTTTTTTGAAAATGAATACCGCTTGGATTATCTGATTCATCGTTATTCCAAACCCATTATCGCTTGGGGGAATGGGTTTGTGATGGGGGGTGGCATTGGTTTGTTGTCTGGCGCTTCTCACCGCATCGTGACGGAGACCTCTCGTATGGCGATGCCGGAAATCACCATCGGTTTGTTTCCGGATGTGGGTGGCACTTGGTTTTTAAATCATGCCCCAGGTAGAACAGGTTTGTTTCTCGGTTTGACCGGGGCTCACTTTAACGCGGCCGATGCCTTGTTTGTGGGCTTGGCCGATCGCTTTATTCAGCGCGAAAAGAAAGCAGATGTGATGGCGGCTTTAAAACAGCAGCACTGGACTGACTCAGGGGAAAAGAACAAAATCACCGTGAGCGCTGTTTTGCGTGAATATGAAAACCTTGAACAATTGCCGGAAGGGAATGTTCGCCCTCACTACGACCTGATTCAAGCCGTTACGGATGGTGAGACAACGGAGCAGGTTGTGGAAAACATCTTGGCAATTGAATCGGATCAACGGTGGTTACAGAAAGCCGTTGCGACATTAAAATCCGGTTGTCCGAGCACCGCGCATTTGGTATTTCAGCAACTACAGCGGGGTAAAAAACTTTCTTTGCCAGAAGTGTTTCAAATGGAGCTAGTAATGGCCATGCAGTGCGCTTTACACCCCGACTTCCCAGAAGGCGTCAGGGCGTTGTTGGTAGATAAGGACGGCAAACCCCAATGGCAGCACGCATCGGTTTCTGAGGTGCCGGCAGAGTGGGTGGATGCGCATTTCCAAGCCCCGTGGGCGCAAGGCGCAAACCCTTTGCTCGATATTCGATAAGACGGCTGGAATGTCACTATGCAGCTCACGCTCAAATTTGAGCGCAATATGAACAGCTACAAAGTTCGCTAAATAGCTGCGTTGAATAGTTCGCTAAATAGTTACACTGGAACCTAAGATACCTTGCCTGCTTTCCCTTCAAGCAGCCCTGTTTCCCCTTCTGAGTGGGCGATAATGACCGCCCCGCAGGAGTCGCCAAAAACATTCACCGAGGTGCGGCACATATCAAGGATGCGGTCAGTGACTAAAATTAAACCGATTGCTTCCAAAGGTAAGCCAATGGCACCGAGAATAATAGAAATGGCAACGAGGCTGGCAGCGGGAATACCGGCAACACCGATAGAGGTGAGCAGGGCCATTAATACCACGGTGAACTGCACCGTTAAACTCATTTCTATGCCATAGGCTTGAGCAATAAACATGGCAGCAACGCATTCGTACAGTGCGGTGCCGTCCATGTTCACGGTTGCGCCTAAAGGTAAAACAAAGCTGCTGGTTCGACTTGAAACACCGGCATTTTTTTCCACGCATTCGAGTGTAACCGGTAACGTGGCAGAAGAAGAGGCGGTGGAAAAGGAGGTAAGCAAGGCGGGAAACATGGCTTTAAAATGGTTCAGCGGGTTTAGCCGAGTAAACAAGAAAATCAATGCAGGCATGGAGATAAAGGTGTGAAAGGCGAGGGCGAGCAATACCGTTATGAAAAAAGTGAGCAGGGGTAAAAAGGCATCAAAACCTGTACTGGCCACCGTTTTTGCCACCAGACCAAATACACCGTAGGGGGAGAATTTCATAATTAGCATGGTGATTTTCATCATGGTGTCGGCAATGCCTTGCCAGAGGTTTTTTAAAGCCTCGGCGGGGGTTTTATCAATGCGTGTCATAAAGTAGCCAAACAGTAAGCTGAAAAAGATCAGCCCCAGCATTTGCCCTTCCGCCGCTGCTGCAACAATATTGGTGGGAACCATACGCAGAAAAATTTCTACCAGATCACCCTGACCTTTTCCTTCTACCTTATCCGCAATAGATTCGGATATAACGCCGAGCCCTAGCTGATCACGCGCGGGTTCTCCGTCTATTATGCCGGGCGCGAGCAGGTTCACAAAAAATAAGCCAACCAGAATCGCCAAGGTGCTGGAGAGGGCATAAAAACCAAGGGTTTTTATGCCCATTTTGCCAAGGCCATTTTCCCCGCCTAAGCCTGAAATCCCCGTGATAATAGAGGCCATAATCAAGGGTACGATGACCATCTTTAAGGCATTGAGAAAAAGCGTACCAAGAAAAGCGTATATGTCGTAGAAAGCGACACCGGCAATCGCGGTGTCTGTACCGGTTAATACGCCGGCAATAACCGCCAATACAATCGCTATTAAAATTTGCCAGTGGAGTTTTATTGATCCCATACTAATCTCTGTGTTTTATGAAGTAATAATTGCGCTTGCTTAAGGATTGTTGTGCGCGAACAGGCTTATCCTGACTATGAGCAAACGTTTTATCGTGAAATTAAGGCAACCATAGATGACAGATCATTCCATGACAACGTCCTTTGAACATTTAGAGGCTTCGAGCCAAAAACAATTGCAGCGGTATTTAACGCAATTTCATGAAGCTGTAGAGAAGAGTGGAGGCTTAGGGGACGCGTTAAGCCCAGAATTTTGGCTGCAGTTTCAGAAAGTGTGGGCGGGTAGTAACTATGTCGCTGAGCAAATGGCTCGCACGCCGGAGTCGATGCTGGCACGACTAGGTGAAGGGCCGCTTACATCACCCTGCACGCTGGAGGATTATCGTCGAAGGCTTCAGCTTCGCTTGGAAAACGTCTCCGACATTAAGCCAATGAGTGAAACCCTGCGCCGTTTTAGGCATGAGGAAATGGTGCGTATTATCTGGCGGGATCTGGCTGATCTGGCGCCGGTTCTGGAAATTACCGGAGAGCTGTCGGCATTAGCGGAAGCCTGTGTGGACGAAAGCCTTAAGCTGCTATACCAATGGGAGGTGGCGCGTTTTGGTCGGCCCATCGGTTCTGAAAGCGGCTTGCCGCAGCAGTTGGTGGTGCTGGGTATGGGCAAACTGGGTGCCTTTGAGCTGAACCTTTCCTCCGATATTGATTTGATTTTCTGTTTTGCAGAATCCGGTGAAACGGATGGACGGCGCAGCCGCAGTAATCAGGAGTTTTTTACCCGTTTATCTCAGTACTTGATTCAAGTGCTGGATGAACGCACGGCGTATGGGTTTGTATTCCGCGTCGATATGCGCCTGCGGCCTTATGGACAAAGTGGCTCTCTCGCGCTGAATTTTAATGCCATGCAGCTTTATTACGAAGAACAAGGAAGGGATTGGGAGCGATACGCCATGATCAAGGCGCGCGTGATTGCTGGCGATCAGGAAACTGGTGCGCAATTGATGGCGAGTTTGAACCCGTTTATTTATCGTCGCTATGTGGATTTTGGGGCTTTTGCTGCTCTGCGGGAAATGAAAGGCATGATTACCCGAGAAGTGCAGCGTCGCAAGGCAGAAACGGACATAAAAATCGGTTCAGGCGGGATTCGGGAAATCGAATTTATTGTACAATCTTTCCAGTTGATTCGTGGTGGAAAAGATACCCAGCTGCAAGATCAACGCTTGTGGAAGGTGTTGTCGGTATTGGAAGACGAAGGTTATCTGCCATCGCAAGTGGTGAACGAATTAAGAGAGGCCTACCTCTTTCTGCGTCGCTGTGAACATCGTATTCAGGCCTTGGATGATCGGCAAACCCAGGTTTTGCCCGTCGATTCTGCCGACCAATTACGTTTGGCCCTGAGTATGGCTTACAAAAACTGGGAAGAGCTTGAGCGCGCTCTGGCGGGGCATCGCCAGAAAGTGAGCCACCACTTTGCACAAGTGGTGCGTAGTGAAGAAGACGATCAAGAGCAAAGTTCTCTGCCTCTGGCCGATCTTTTTCCACTTTGGCTTGATGAGTTGGGTGCCGAAGAAGCGCAAACCGTATTGGTTTCCCACGGCTTTTCCCAAGAGGAAAGCCCCGATGTGTTGGAGCAGCTACGAATACTGCGTGAGTCACGTGGCGTTTCCCTCTTGCAAGTGCTGAGTCGGGAGCGACTCGATCGTTTTATCCCGCTGTTGCTACATGAGTCAGGGCAGGCTCAACACGGCTCGGAAGTGCTGAAACGCCTGCTTCCAGTACTCAGTGCCATATTACGCCGTTCGGCCTATATTGCCCTATTGGTGGAAAACCCTCAGGCCTTGGCGCGTTTAGTAGAGCTTGTGGCCGCCAGCCCTTGGATTGCCAGTTCGCTGGAAAAACAACCCTTATGGCTGGATGAGCTGATAGATAGCCGCACCTTGTTTCGATTACCATCGACGCAAGCATTGCGAGACGAACTGCGCCAAATGATGCTGCGGATTCCAGAGGATGATTTAGAGCAGCAGATGGAATGCCTGCGTCACTTCCAAAAGGCCAACGTGTTTCGTGTTGCTGCATCGGAAGTGCTCGGCCACCTTCCGCTGATGGAAATTAGCGACTACCTCACCTGGATCGCAGAAGTGGTGCTACAGGAAGCCTTGAAAATGTCCTGGCAGCAAATGGTGGAAAAATATGGTTACCCCAGCAGCCAGCACGGTGATTCAGAACAGCCACAATTTATTATTGCTGCTTATGGAAAAATGGGTGGTTTGGAGCTGGGTTATGGCTCTGATTTGGACTTGGTGTTTCTCTACGACGCCCCAGCCAGCGGGCAGACTAATGGCTCGCACCAAGTGGAAAATCCAGTGTTTTATACCCGCCTTTGTCAGCGGCTAATTCACATTATGACGGCCACCACGTATAGCGGCACGCTGTACGAAATTGACCAGCGACTACGGCCTTCGGGTGCCTCGGGTTTGATGGTGAGTTCGATGGAGGCCTTTGCGTCTTATCAGTCTGGCAGAGCCTGGACATGGGAACACCAAGCCTTGGTGCGAGCCAGAGTGGTGGCTGGGTCAGAAGATGTCGCGACACGTTTTCTCGCAATCCGTCAGCAAATATTAGTCGCCCCGCGTGAGCAAAATACCTTATTGGAAGAGGTGGTACTTATGCGAGACAAGATGAAACAACACCAGAGCAAAGTAAAACCTGGCTTTTTTCATTTGAAACACGGTGATGGAGGTATCGTTGACATCGAATTTATGGTGCAATACGAGGTTCTTCGATGGGCCGCGGAGCACCCGCAATTGCTCGACTTTACCGATAACGTCCGCATTCTCGAAACACTTTCCAAACTCGGTTTAATGTCTGCAACAGAGACGGAAATTTTGCGTGATGCTTATTTGGAATATCGTTCGGCCACCCATCGTTGCGCACTACAAAACCAAAACCCTGAAGTCGACGCCGACAGTTTTGCAGTACAGCAAGCTGCGGTGACACAGGTTTGGCAAAAACATATGCAGCATGCATAGAAAAAATCGTAATTCTGATAAGAGAGCGCTGGAGCGAAACACAATGACAACGATGGAAGACCGCGATGGTCTAATCTGGTTTGATGGCGAAATGGTCCCCTGGCGAGATGCGAAAGTGCATGTCCTAACCCATACCCTGCATTATGGTTTAGGTGTCTTTGAGGGTGTGCGAGCCTATGAAACCAGCCGTGGAGCAGGCATTTTTCGTCTTCAGGATCACACCAACCGTTTGTTTCGCTCTGCCCATATCATGAATATGAAAATGCGTTTCAGCAAAGAAGACATTAACCAGGCACAAATTCTTGCGGTAAAAGAAGATAATCTGCACCACGCCTACCTGCGTCCGATGGTTTTTTACGGCTCAGAAGGCATGGGTTTGCGTGCTGAGGGTTTAAAAACCCACGTGATTGTTGCCGCTTGGGAATGGCCATCTTATATGTCCCCCGAAGCACTGGAAAATGGCATCAAAGTTCGTACCTCTTCCTACACCCGCCACCACGTGAATATTTCCATGTGCAAGGCAAAAGCCAATGGCCACTACATCAACTCCATGTTGGCGCTGCAAGAAGCCTTGGCATCGGGTGCTGAAGAAGCCTTGCTGCTGGATAACGAAGGGTATGTGGCCGAAGGCAGCGGCGAAAATATCTTTATCGTACGCGATGGTATTTTATATACCCCAGAGCTGGCATCCTGCCTGGATGGTATTACTCGCAACACGGTCTTTCAGTTTGCAGAAGAGCTGGGTATGGAAGTTCGGGAAAAACGTATTACCCGTGATGAAGTGTATATTGCAGACGAAGCCTTTTTTACTGGTACGGCTGCGGAACTGTTACCCATACGCGAATTGGATGATCGCGTGATTGGTGATGGTGTTCGTGGGCCGGTTTGCACCCAGCTACAATCCATGTATTTTGACCAAGTAAGTGGAAAAAGAGTGGAGCATCCTGAATGGCTGACCTATGTTAATAGTTAGCAGGTAATTTTTGACCTCACCTGTGACCCAACTATAAAGCAGCGTAAAAAAGGGGAACAGGTGAAAATTCTTATTATTGGCCCAGATAAGCTCTCAGAACTGGTCTTGGTAGAAGCGCTGGTGTCGCAGCTCTATAAACGCCACCATTGTGATATTGACCTACTGATACCAGAAAGCTTGCAGCCGCTTGTTGCGCGCTTACCGAAAGTTTGCCGGGTATTTACTTTGCCGCGAAGTGAAAACCAGTTAGCGCTGGCACAGGCCTGTTTCAAGCTTGGTTTGAGTTTTCGTCACCAAGGTTATTATCAGGCCATCAATTTACAGCCGCAGTTTCTCTTTTCTTGCATCCCGTTTATTGCCCGTATTCCTCGTCGAACGACCCCTTGCTCTGACAAACGGCATTTTTTACTCCACAACAGCTTTTCTAATGATCGCAGGTATAGCTCGCCGAGTGCTCATGGGCGTCAGCTCGATCGCCTTGTTTCACTGGCCAGTGAGCCAGCTAGCCCACCGCCGGAAAATGCCCTGCCGCAGTTAATTAGTCATGATGCCGAGCGCCAAGCCTTGTTGGAAAAAAAGCACCTTGAAGCGGGAGGATTGCCTTTATTAATTGTTTGCCCCGGTTTAGATGCCTCTGTGAGTAAGTATTGGCCAGAGGAGCATTATGCGGAATTGATTAAGGAAAGAATGAAAGCAGGGTGGCAGGTTTGGCTGATGGGGGATGAGAGCTGTATTCCCATTGCAGCAGAGATTGAGCGACGCTTAAAAGCCTTGAAAATTGATAGGCTGAGAAACCTCGTCGGTGAGTTATCTCTGGTGGAGAGCGTGGACCTTCTTTCTCTCGCAGATGCAGTACTGGGTTTGGATAACGGCTATATGCATATGGCTTGCGCGCTTAACCGCCCAGTGGTGGCCTTGTACGGCCCGACTTCCCCGCGCTACCGACCACCTTTAACCGAGCATTTTCAGGTGGTAACGCAAGGGTTTGGCTGCGCTCCTTGCGGGGAGGATGTTTGCCCGCGGACTTTAGAAGTGTGTTTGAATTACCTGCGGCCCGCACTGGTTTTAAAGGCCCTGGAAAAGCTCCCCCAGCCCATTGAAATCGGCTACTAATCACGCCCTTTTATCGCGGTGAATAATTTTTTATACCACGGTAAGGCCGCATCCTTTCGATGTTTCTTTTTGATGGGGTAGAGTGCCGCCTCCCCTTCGGGACGTG
>JAESUE010000299.1 GCA_016763235.1 Pseudomonadales bacterium | reverse complement strand
CATTTATTTAAAAATCACAACGACACAAGCAATGAAAATGAGCAGTATGACTCTTCAAAAAAACATATAGATTTAACCCGTGGGTCATTAATTTCAACAATGAATATTTAGAAGAATTTAAAATACTGAGGGAATTTAAGAAGGAACTCTGATGAGCGCTGAATCAAATTATTTCAGCGCTTATCTTGAGTGCGTCACTGGTGTGGGTAATACATCTAAATCCTAAAGGAAATAAATGGCGGAGCGGACGGGACTCGAACCCGCGACCACCGGCGTGACAGGCCGGTATTCTAACCAGCTGAACTACCGCTCCGCAAATTGGTGGGTGGTACAGGGATCGAACCTGTGACATCCGCCTTGTAAGGGCGACGCTCTCCCAGCTGAGCTAACCACCCAAGGAAGCGGCGAATTATACGCAGCTTATTTTCCATGTCAACCAATAATTCAAACATTATCGCATCTATCATTTTCGCCGCCTAATGCTATGCGCTCAAGTTACGCGTCTAAAGCACTTATTTAAAAACAATAAAAGAGCAGGTTAGGGACTAGAAACGCTGCAACACCCCAGCGAACTCTGCAAGAGTTCAAATTTGAGTAAAACAAGGCGAAAAATGTGAGTTTATACCTATAAATGATTATTTTTAACGCTGTTATGCACGAATTTGAGCGTGAGCTGAGTAGTTACGAAACTTTAAAGCGGCCAGCATCAGGTAAGCCACCATCCACCTTGGATTAGAGCAGCGCTTATTGATCATAACCTTCTCTCCTGAAAGTCATAATGTTATGGACACCCCCTTAAAGAAACGGGTAAACCCTCAAACTCAATCATTCTTCAACGGACGAAAATATCAGGTCTGATTACCCCATTGCATCCGACGACTCCAGAGTTTACACAAGCGCAGCCTACCGCGAGGCAAATCATGAGGCTGGCGACAACGATCTGGATCAAGTCATTATCCCTGCGCCACTCGTGAACATGGGCATAACAATGCCCGCCGAGGCACACAATTCAGTCGTCCAGTTGGTGGAATTGACAGAAATGTTAGCCCCTAGGAGCCACAACCGACAAGCGACTATAGTGGTTTAACCTGGGGGCCGTGTATTATTTCTTTGCGAATACCGCTAGCGAGGGTATCATTCGACGCCCGCAAAACATGGAAGCGAACTAAAAGGCCGCTTTAGATAAACATTCGGCTTCATGGCTGCTTCCATTAAATACAGGGCTTAACCCACGTGTTTTTCGCCTGATTTACTGCAACTGGAGTATTTAATTGGAAATTTTCAAAGAGTTTCAATTTGAAGCAGCCCATTGTTTACCGAATGTACCAGATGACCACAAGTGCCGCAGACTGCATGGCCATTCTTTTATGGTGACGATTTATGTAAAGGGTGAAGTCGGTGAAACCAGTGGCTGGGTAATGGATTTTTCCGATGTAAAAGCGGCTTTTAAACCGCTTTATTTGCAATTGGATCACTATTATCTAAATGATATCGAAGGCTTAGAAAACCCCACCAGTGAGAACCTATCCCGCTGGATATGGCAGCGCCTAGCACCCAATTTAAAGGGCTTGAGCAAAATCATAATAAAGGAAACTTGCGAGTCAGGCTGTGTGTATGAGGGCGACTAAGCCCCTTAAAAAACACCGCTAAGGCCCTTTAGATCAGGCACCTCTATACCCGCCCTTTCCAAGGACTGGTTTCTATATCGCGCAAACCTCGGTGTAGCCTGCACGTTTCTCCAAGCTCCATAGTGAAGCGGGTACTTTTCTCGTAACTGGGCCATTGCCCAAGTGCCTCCGTTCTTGCGAAGAAAAACAAATAAAATAAGCAACTAAAAGGACATTCACTTAGTTTTAAAAGCAACAGAAATGGCCACACCTTAAGCGCTCACACTTTCTCTTCAACCCGGCTTATTAAAACCGAGAAATGAATCCCTGCCGTAATTTATACCCAGAATAACGTCGAAAAATTCGACGAAATGCAGAACAAGACAGTACCCCTGTCACCGATGGTGATCGAAGTATTCCGGCGGTATACTAATTCAAGCTAACGTCAAAAAAATGCTGACGGGCAAAGGGAATACCCTCTGACAAGAGGGTAAAACAACTGCCGTTAAGCGGCTTCAAAGGAGCCTGATTCAGCTCCGCATCACATTGATCAATAATGTTTCTTTTATACTTCTTCAGTAGTGTTTTTTGTTTAGCGCTGATTTTGTTGCTTTCTTTCGCATGGTCAAATAGTCGCTCCTGAACCGAGGTGAAATCAGAACCTTCCGGCCTTACCGCCATCTTCGCCCGAATGGGGTTTAAGTCTACATAAGCCATACAGGAAAGCAGCGCCTTTTCATCCAGAAGCGTCTGGCTTTTAAAATGCCCTTTATTCACAGGAATGTGATGTATGCAGGTTTTGCAGGAGCAAAAAACCTGTCCCAAAAATGTCCCTTACGGCCATCCTCCATATTCGCTATACGCGCCACAGACTCATTTAAGCAGCGCAAAAACCAAGAAATATCCGCGAGTTGACCGCGCTATTCTTCATAACTTTTTCTAACAATATCACTTTCTGCCGCAGCCAAAAGCGTTTGAAGCTTACTGGTACTTGCGGGGAACAACTGAGCCCAGCGCGCTATCACCTCTTCTTTTCCCCATGAATCAACCTCGTCCTGATTGATAAATAAAACCAGATGATAGTGGTTCGACATGACCGCATAAGCACAAACATCAATGGAAAACACCGAAGCAAGGAATTTAATACGCTCCACCCCCCCATACCTTGCGATGATCAAAGTTCTTTCCGCTTTGATCGTCCTCACCGCACAGATAAGCACGCCGAACACAGCGCGAAATGCAGTGGTAAAACGGCGTATCCTCAACAGCGATCAATTCTTTGCGGGCGCGTGTCATTCAAATTCTTTTTTGATGCGTAGAAATAGGCGGTCATTGTTTGGGAGGATACTGCTAGTAGGCAGTGGTTGTTAACGTAAAGAATCACAAATATACTCTGCCGTCGATTCTCGCTAAGCAAAGCAGGCCCAGCATGAGCAACAATTCCAACACTAGGCCCACAGCCTCATCTAAACAACAACTTGCCGGCGCGCTATCAAGGAACAGTCATAGTTTGGTTGTTATGACCCCTGAAGAGTTCCTCGATTTTGCCATTACTCAGCAAAAGAGTTCAGGCATGACGACGGACCAAGTCGCCACATGGTTAGACACGCTCACGCAATCATCAACGCACGCATTCGCTGAGTCCAAAAAACACTGGAACCTACACGAGTCAACCGTAAAGATGGTCGGAGCCTACCTGCCCGTAGCTTCCGATGCAAAAAAACTCCGTATTCTTGCGCTTGAAATGCACAAAGGGGGAACTATTTTTGGCCAATATCGCGTTAACACTTACAAAGGGCGCAGTTACGTCATACTAAAAGGCAATGCAGGCTTACGGTCTCAACTTACAGGCTCGCGCTACCTCGCTAACAACCCAAAAGTTGTGAGTATGGGCATTGGTAAACTCGGCGTAGCCAACGCGATAAAGGGCGGAGTCATTATTTCCGTCATTTTTTCGGTCGCCTTTCACGCCCTCGAGCAACTGATGAATGACGAAGCCACATGGCATCACTTCGTAGGCGACGTATCTGTGGATGTCGCCTCAGCCACTGCCGGCGCGGCAATTGCCTGGCTTGTCGTTTCAGGAATGGTCGGGGCTACAGCAATGGCTGCGATCGGCCCAATCGCACTCGTAGTTTTCGCCGGTGGAGGAGCTACCGTAGCACTCAATGCTCTCGGGGATCATTTTGAATTAGCAAATAACTTAGCTGAATTACTAAAAAAAGCGGAACAACGGATGCTGGCCAACCTCCAAGAGACTCAGCACGAAATAAGAAAAGGTTTAAATTATGCCCATGAAGACCCTGTCGGATTCTTGCTCAAGCTTTTCAACGTCCCTTATCTAGAGGGTTTCGAATGAACGATGAATCTCAGCCAGAGCAAGACGCCCCATCAAAGCCACTATTAGTACTCCTTATATTCATCCTATTCGGCTTGATATTTGTTATTTGGACATTTATGGGGGGCGACCTAATCGAAAACATTGATCGACTGAATAATCACCACATTTATGTTACATCCTCCGGTTGGTGGCTTCCACTGATAGTAGGCTCACCTTGTTATGTTGCTATCAGTGGGGCGCTCTTCTTACGTTTATTCAACGCCGCAACGGACAAACGAATCCAGACCTGCGTGAAGATAGCCTTGTTTTTTGCAATTCCTGCGCTTTTAATACGGGTTCCCTATGGCTTTTTAGCGTCTCACCAGTTGGAAAAAAACGGATATTCGT
>JAESUE010000298.1 GCA_016763235.1 Pseudomonadales bacterium | reverse complement strand
CTTCTTCTAGCGAGACGAATTTACCAAACAGCGCCGAGTCATAAACTGGGCACTCTTATAAAATATACAAATATTCCATCGGATGGTGAATTTCACCGAGCCCTCTACGATGCGGAGATGACGGCAAAACTGTGGCTAAAAATGCTGGAAAGAATAGGAGAACAGTACGATATTTTCGAAATTCCTTTCAACTTAATTCAAAAAATTTCGACAACACCAAAGAAGGCGGTACACCGTTTACTAATGAACTCGAAATAATTAATTTGTATGAAAAAAGGTAACTGTTCAACGAACGCTGTAACTGCTCAAATTTAAACGCAATCTGAACAGTTACTTATAAACAAGCTTACTGAACAATCACGCGCGCGTTCGTTAGCTGCATGGGCCGATTATTAGGATGGCCCATGATGCCGGTGAATTTTTTGATTTTCTCTTTCGATGCTGTCTCAGTAGTTTTCATCACTAAGCACCAAACACCTTCACTGCAAGGGAGCGTTGTAAGAGATCCATTAAAGCGATAGTAATCATGCGATTTAGGTAGTAATTTATTTTCATCTGCGCGCGAGGGTAGCCAGCGATTGATTTTCCCCAACGGCACACGCAGAAAACCAGCATCTAAATCCGCCCAATGCTCAAGGCCTTCGCGCCCAGAATAACCCCAGGTTTATTGCCCTAAGTCAAGGTGACAATCGCTACGGGTCTATACTCGGCACAGCGTGCTAATACTTCGAAAAAACCTGCTAATATCCGCAAATGACTAAACAAACGAAACAAGAAACGTCTAATTGTAGCAACTCGCAACTATTCGAGCGCATAGCGCAAGACTTACAAACGAAAGGTTATAGCATCAACCCCTCTGCCCTGCCATTAGACTTAGCCGGGAGCTTAAGCACTCACATCCAACAACTGGCGGCAAATAAATTCAACCCAGCTGGCATAGGGCGTAAGCAAGCACACAAGTTAAGTGATGTTGTTCGCAGTGATAAAATTTGCTGGATTACAGATGAAACAACAGTGGGTGGCGATTGGCTGAACTGGACAAGCGAATTACAACAGTTTTTAAATCGCCGCTTATTTATGGGGCTGTTTTCATTTGAAAGCCATTTTGCGCACTACGCACCCGGTGACTTTTATAAAAAACACCTCGATGCCTTTAAGGGTGATGCAAATCGCGTACTATCGTTGGTGGTTTATCTCAACCATAACTGGTCAGAAGAAGATGGAGGGGAGCTCGTTATGTACGTCGATGAGCATGATGAAACAGGGTTTAAGGTAAACCCTTATTTAGGCACTGTTGTTATTTTTTTAAGTGAAGAATTTCCACACGCTGTACTGCCCTCAATACGGGATCGCTACTCAATAGCGGGCTGGTTTCGAGTCAACACCAGCAATACAAAGCACGTTGATCCGCCACGCTAGGCAAGATTTAAAACGCCAGCACCGCTTGATCATCAGTCCATCTTGGATATTTTTTCATTACGTCATTGAAGAGAGGTAATGCCAAGAAATACGCCAGCCATTTTTGTAGCTTTTTATATTCTGACTGATCAAACCAGTTTTTATCTACATGAGCAAACTGACGTATAAACGGGAAAATTGCTATATCAGCCAATGAAATATCATTCCCAAGTAAATAGAGATTGTTATGTAATTTATCTTCAAGCTGACGTAAAAACACCTCAGCTTGTTGGCGATAGTATTCGATTGATTGCTCAGGAAAACGATCTGCGTATTTATACTTATCTAAGTACAGCTTAAACTCATAGTCGTTGCAGTCTATTAAGCGCAAGGTTTCCTTCTCATCGTGCACATGATTTGGCAACCAACTTTGTGGATCACTCTGTTCCAGAGCCCACATAATTATATCGCGGCTTTCGTCAATCACTGTTCCATCGACCAACTGTAAAACAGGCACTGTTCCTTTAGGCGAACACGCCAGCATTTCTTTGGGTTTATTCGCCAGAACAACCTCCCGAAGCGCCACGTGAATACCGCTAGATTTAACAGCAAGCCGTGTGCGAATGGCATAAGGGCAACGTCTAAAAGAGTAAAGAATAGGTAAGTGATTCATCTTTTTAGTTTAAAGTATTTCCAATTAGCGAGACATACGGACGGTATTTTATAGAACACCGCGCATAAAATATGCGTCATACATTAATTATTCAGGTATACACGATAAAACCCCATGAGCAATAAAACTCTTCGTTACATTTCCTCGTATTCCCCCGATTTACAACACCAAGTGAGCGAATTGCTGGATGAAAACCAACTGGGAAACCTATTAAAACAACGACACCCTCAAGTTCATACCTTGGCATCTGGCTCAGCTTTGTATTCTTACGCGCAGGATATTAAAAATCAGTTTCTTCGATCATCACCACCCATCAGCAAGGTGATTTACGATGATAAGATTCATGTCGTAGATCATGCCTTGGGGCTACATACTTTTGTGAGCCGTGTTCAGGGTGGTAAGTTGAAGGCGAAGAAAGAAATTCGCATTTCCAGCCTGTTTCGCAATACGCCAGAATCATTTTTACGAATGATTGTTGTGCATGAACTGGCACACTTGCGGGAAAAAGAGCACAACAAGGCTTTTTATAAACTTTGCCAACATATGGAACCAGACTATCACCAGCTGGAACTCGATGTGCGCTTATACCTGTGTCACCGCGAACAATACGGTGATTTGTGGTAGCACTTATTTCGCTATTTTCACTGTGACGAGGGCTTTTATCCCCCGCTCTATTAAGCTAATTTTCAGATGAGCCCTCTTGCCTGTGCCGCTGACACACAACACGGGTGCGTTCGGCAGGAACCATTAACTGTTTATAAAGGTATTTTTTAAACTCATCAGTATAGGGCTGTTTAGCGATGGCCTTTTCCATGCAGAGCATCCAGGCATCGCGCTCAGATTCTCCAATGGGAAGGTGCTTATGGGCTTCGGGAAGGATTATTTTTCCGAAGTTTTGAGAGTATAAACGCGGCCCACCAAGCCAGCCACTGAGAAAGTAGCTTAGCTTTTTACGTGATTCTTCGAGATCACCAGGGTGCATCGCTCTGATGCGTTTTGCTTCGGGCAGACTATTCATCACATTATAAAACTCGTCAACCAATGCGGTAATACCATCCAGCGCGCCTGCAGCCTTATAAGAGGCATCACCCACGCCAAACTCTTGCTTTTGCTCATTTTTCATTACAGCTCATCCAACGACAATTATTGATGAATCGATGCGAGCGAGAGTAACCTGCTGAAACTCACTGGTCTGAACCTCGCTAGCGTAAAAAAATTCTCGACTTACATTGATCTCATATCCGAATAGAAAGCCATCTCCAACAAACCACAACATTTGAATTTAGTTTACCCAGCCCCGTTGCTCTCAATTAATCCATACTGTGATAGTTTCGTTATAAACTCGTGAGCACTACGTGAAACCTCGCACATAATATGAAACCTGCACCGTCCAAGGTGTCCATAAGATTACACGAGGGGAATTATAATGAAAAGAATCACATCTATTGCAGCCGCCGCTTTACTCACAACTGCCAGCGCTGTTAATGCCGACAGTTATGATACAGACGCTCACTACAGCGTTTCTATCACTAACATCACAAAAGGGATGACATTTACGCCATTTATATCCGCAAGCCATAACAAGAAGGCGTCTTTTTTTACATTAGGCGAAACGGCATCTGATGAAATCAACCACCTTGCAGAGGGCGGCAACATCACCCCCTTGCAAGCGCAACTCAATGCATCGATGAATGTTATGCCACCAGCAGCAGTGAAGGGTTATTGATGCCAGGGGAAACCGTTATGCTCAGCATTACCGCACCCAAAGCTGTCTTTCGACGTAGCCAACTCAGCTTAGCCGCAATGCTCTTACCCACCAACGATACCTTTATCAGCCTCAACGGGGTAAAGCTTCCACGCGAAGGCCAAGTCAGCTATTTAGCCCATGCCTATGATGCAGGGAGCGAGCCCAACAATGAATCGTGCGCCGATATCCCCGGGCCAAGCTGTGGTGGTGCGGGTTATTCCCCCGAAGTCACTGGCGAAGGTTTCGTATACCCCAGCCCCGGCATTCATGGCGAAAACGAACTAAGCGTTGAGCAATATGCTTGGTCTGGGCCTGTCGCGAAAGTAACGATTAAACGTATCAATTAGATAACGTTCACGCAATTTCATCCCTCCTTCAATGAAGAGGAAACATCACAAGCCCGTGCTCGTTTCCTCTGCCTTCATTTTTTATTCCCCTGCCTCGTAACGTATATCAACACGCATTTTAAAAAACACTTCTAATATTTT
>JAESUE010000021.1 GCA_016763235.1 Pseudomonadales bacterium | reverse complement strand
TATGCAGCCTTTCTCTTAGAGGGTAATGATATATCAGGGATTGATGTGGGGTTTCTGGTGAATAAAAAGTTGAAGGTTAAGAGTGTTAGTCAGTTGGGTTTACATACGAGGCAGGTGGCAAGCAATGCTTTTTTATTTGACCGGCCACCCTTGCTGTTAGAGCTTGATAGGCCTGAATGTGGGCCTGAGAAATTAAGTTTTGTAGTGGTTCACAATCGATCTTTTAGAGGGCTTAATCAGCCAGAAAAAAGACAGCGGGTGCGCAAAAAGAGGATGGAACAGGCTGAGTGGCTTGGAGGCTGGGTTAATGCGCGGTTACAACTCCATCCCAATGAAGCATTGGTTTTGCTTGGGGATTTTAATGCCTTACCTGGTGGTGTTGAGTTGCTACGAATGCAAAGGAAGGCATCGGGCGGGGCAAGCCCCAGTCTGCTTGATTTAGGGTTAAAGGTTCCGCTGAAGGAGCGATATTCCTTTCGTTTTCGTGGTAAAAAACAAGCCATTGACCATATGTTCGTAACGAAAAATCTTGTTTCGTTTGTGCAAAATGTCTATTACACGCGCTTTAATACGGAGGGATACCAGTCAGTAGCCCTAGGTGAGCGGGTTTCTGATCACGAAGGATTAGTGGCGCAATTTGATTTTGAAGGCTGTAAAGCCGAGGGTGCTGGGCCATAAAGCACCCGAGTCGGGTGCCTGTCAGGAAAGAGCTGTTCTACTCTTTTTCAACCCGCACGGCTAAAACATCGCATTCAGCGCCGTGGAGAATAGAATTGGCTGTTGAGCCCATGAGAAGCCCAAGGCCATGTCGGCCGTGGCTGCCAACGACGATCAGGTCGCACTTATTCTCCTTTGCGAAACGGCGAATTTCTTTCGTATGATGGCCAACCTGAAGATGTTGGTTTTCTTCAGGAATGCCCATCTTTTGTCCGAATTTTTTAAGATGCCCTTCGGTATTTTTGTTGATTTCGTTCTGGATCTGTTGAAGCTGGATAGCCGTGGCTCCGTAGGCTTCACCGCCGTATATGGAGTCCAAAGGCTCAAGGACGTGAATAAGAGATACCTTCGCATCATTGTCAGCCAAGAAGATCGCCTTTTTGGCCACTTTTTCACACTCGTCACCAAAATCTGTCGCTACCAATATGTGTTTGTATATAGACATGTTTCCTCCGCAGGAAAAGCTTTCGCATTAAGCTTAATTATCGTAACTACTCAGCGAACTCTGTAACTGTCCAGATTGCATTCAAATTTGAGCGTGAGCTGAGTAGTTACAATTATCAATGCAAGCTTGCTTTAAGTCCAATGACATTTAACGATCACTAGAAGGTTGTTAAAAAACCTCAGTGGGACAATACAAGGTCAAAATATTCCTCAAAGCACCCAAATCGTTTGCAGAGGAAGTTTCAACAGTATGCTCGATAGTTACGATATTAGTTGATATGTGACACCCTCGTATTGATACAGGCATGATTTAGGCAAAAAACTGTTACAAAAAATAAATGCCTAAAAACCAAGGTGATACTAACGATCGTTAAGCTGTGGCATTTCTACTGCTGCATTCCTGCCTAGACTGAAGTAATTGTGCTGATTCCCAGTCCCGTCTCATTTTTTCCAGATCTTTTCTGCCGTTAATTTGCTATGGGTATATCGGTGCGCCAGGAAATTTTAGTCGTTTGATGGATAAGGATATTCTCATGCCTACTTTCTTGCAAAGTAAAATTCTTTTTCTGGCATTGACGCTTTTTTTGTCAATGCATGCGAGCGCTTTAGCTTACAAAGAACAGTCTTTTGAGGGTTCCTTAAGCACGGTGCCTGTTCCAGCGGGTTGGTTAGCAGAATACCAACAGTTAGGCGACGTGGTTGTGGTGGGGGATGGAACGACACAGGGTTTTTTGCTTTCTATAGGGCCAAGTGAAAGCCCTGTGGATTATCTTAAAAAGGTAGTCAAGGAAATGGATTCTTTGGTTTTCGTAAATAAAGTTAAAAAGGCCACTATAGGAGGGTATGAAGCAGCGATTATTGATCATTTTGGAATTGTGCACGAGAAATATGTTGCCGTAAAAAAATCAGGTGCTTTACTCGTCATTTACGCAACCACCAAGCATGATCCGGCCAGCTTGAATCAACACCTTGAATTGATCGCGTCTAAAACAAAAATTTCCGCTAAGAATTACCCTGACTACTTAGCCGGAAATTATTTGGTCGATCGTAAAGAAGATTTAAGCTATGAGCCTGAACTTACGCCGGGCTTGTATCAGGAAAAAATCACCCTGGGTTCCAATGGAGTTTTTGGTGACTTGGGTTTTGATGAGCCAGTTTCTGATCTTACAAAGAACACACAAGAAGGGGGCTACCTTCTGGGTAGCTGGGTGCAAAGAGGAAATAGGTTGATTATTGAAGAGAATAAAAATTATTGCGTAAACTATCGAATACAAGCCTCCGCCAGTGGACTCACTCTTGTGGATCAAGATGGTATTACAACCCGCTGGGTAAAGCAGTAAGCAACCCTCCTATTGATGTAACTCGCGGTGAAAAATGTTCGTTACATGAATAGGAGTGGTATTTTGTCTGCTAGGTTAAGCATAACGACATATGGTTGCTAAATGGTAATGATTACGCGTATTGCATAGAGATGCAAAGGGGCGTTTTTAATATGATCAAGAACAGATTTTTTCTTATCTGCAAGAAATTCTACTTCGCTTTGTCGAATACTGGGGTTCGTTTTTTGTAGGAAACTTAAACGTTGATATTCTGCACTTAAGCGATTATTTGCTAGAAGTTCGCTTTCTTTGCGTAGCGTTGCTGCTTGTTCTTCGGCAAAGTTTTTAGAGGCTTTGAGTAGCTGCTTTATCTTCTCCGCTTCAGATTTTACAATTGCCCGAGCGGTGTCTTTTTTTACATTTTGTAGTTTGGGTGCAAGCTGTTTAAATCCAACTTTAGCTGCTAGGTCATTACCGTGTTCATCAATGAGTATGCGAATGGGTGAAAGAGGCAAGTAGTTGTTTGCTTGAAATATGGCTGGGGCCATAGTTCGAAGGGTGTAAATCGCCTCAACAAGCATTGAGCCTTCTTTGGCATTGGGCAGCTTCAGGGTGGTGAGTGCCGTATTTCCTTTTTCATGGTCAAGTATTAATTCTATCGAGCCGGTTACCATGGGGTGATCATAGGTGAGAAATTGAATTTCCTCGCGGGCAAGAGAGGTCTCTCTGTCGAAGCAGAGTGTGGTGCCTTCTTCTGGCAGGGCGGGAAACTGTGTTGTGCGCATGTGGTTGGAGGGGCGAGCAATAAGGGTGTCGTGAGGGCCTTCTTCATGGTCTACACCGTAGAGGTCGAATACGGAAATTAGCCAGTCTTCCAGTTTATTGTCTGTGTCTTTTTCGCTGACATCATCCAGTAATTTAAATGCTTTTTGCGCGGAAGAGTTCAACTCCAATAATGGGTCGCGGCCTTCTTCCAGTTGCTTCTCTAGCTGCACTCTGTGGGTAACGACGCGTGAAATAAAGTCTTCAAACTCTTGCTCGGAGTATCATTACTTGATGCCTTGAAAATAAACTGTTCCAGTTCAGCTTGGTATTCGTTGAGCAGGGCTGGCCCAGTGGAGTTCGATTGCTGAAATGAATGTAAGGCGGTGTTATACCAATTGAATAATATTTCCTGGGGATGGTTCTCAAAATAGGGTACGTGTATTTGAATATCTTGCGTCTGCCCGATTCTATCCAGACGACCGATACGCTGTTCAAGCAGGTCAGGGTTTAAAGGTAAGTCGAATAGAACAAGGTGGTGTGCAAACTGGAAGTTTCTTCCTTCGCTACCAATTTCTGAGCAGATTAATAGTGGGCAACTTTCTTCCGGGTCAGCAAAAAAGGCGGCTGAGCGGTCGCGTTCGATCATCGTCATGCCTTCATGGAATACAGCGGCATGTATACCGTGTTTAATGCGTAATCCTGCATCGATATCCAAAGCAGTTGAGGGGTCAGCACATATTAAAACGAACTTTTCACTGCGATATTGTTTGAGCAAATGAATAATGGCTGTGAACCGGGAGTCTTCCTCGCAGGGTAGCTCTGGGAATAGGACTTCTCTCAATGGAGGAGAGGTGTTGTTATCCTTAGTGAGAGTTAGAGCACCATTTTGTGGTGGTAAGCAAGGGATGGGTTTTAGTATGCGCTTGGAGAAACCGTGAATATTTTTGCGGGTGTTTCTGAATAAAACCCGCCCAGTGCCATGGCGGTCAATCAGAGCAGAAGTGACAGTGCTGGCAAGTTTGTGAATATCTTCATTTTTGTCTTGTACGGACTTTTGGTATTTGCGGGTAATTTCTTCACCTAACAGGCTCGCTAACAGGGTTTCATTTTCAGCATCGAGAACTTCATGCTGAATGACTTTTTTAGCACATTGTGCAACGGGAATATAACTCTTTTCTTCTTGTAAGAACGTTTTTAAATCATGGAATCGATGGGGGTCGAGAAGACGAAGTCGAGCGAAGTGGCCTTCTGGCCCGAGCTGTTCAGGTGTTGCGGTAAGCAGCAATACGCTGGGAGCGATGGAGGCCAGCTGGTCCACCAGTTGATAGGATACAGAGGGCGCATCAGGTAGCCAAGCCAGATGGTGTGCTTCGTCGACAATAAGCATGTCCCACTCAGCGGCCAGCAATTGTTCTTGTCTCTCTGGGTGGTCCATCAGGAAGTCGAGGCTGCACAATATGAGCTGTTCTGTTTCGAAGGGGTTCTCATCTTCGTAATTAGCGCAGCGCTCTGCGTCGAAAAGACTAAAGGTGAGGTTAAAGCGTCGCGCCATTTCCACTAGCCATTGGTGCAGCAGGTTTTCTGGAACGATAACAAGCGCTCGTTGAACGACGCCCGCATTGATTTGCTGGTGCAATATCAAACCCGCTTCAATGGTTTTCCCCAAGCCTACCTCATCTGCCAGTAGTATTCTTGGGAAATGGCGATGACATACTTCATCCGCAATATGATATTGGTGGGGAATCAAACTGACACGCGGGCCAAGGAAACCTTTGCAGCCTGAGCGTAATAAGTTGGAATGAAGTTCAAGGGTTTTGTAACGTAGATCAAACCAACGGTTTTTATCAATTTGACCGTAGAGTAAACGGGTTTCAGGCGTCTGGAATTGCAGGGCATGCGCAAGCTCCACCTCTGAGAAGGAGGCGAGTATCTCGTCTTCCTGATTACTTTCATCCTCAAGGGGGCTGACGAAGTAATGGATAATACCGTCCACTTCATCAATGCTGTCTACAAGGTACTTCCGGCCTTTTTTATGTGAGACCTCTTCGCCAATTTCGTAGTTGACGCGAATAAGTGGCGCATTACGCCGGGAATAGCTGCGAATGACTTCTTGGGATAAAAACGCAACTTCGACGATGCGTTCATTGGCATTGATAATGATGCCAAGTCCAAGGTTAGTTTCCGATTCGCTGATCCAGCGTTGACCGACCACGTATTCCATATAAGCTCTCTGATAAGTGTTGACTGTTAGTAACTACTCAGCTCACGCTCAAATTCGTGCGTAACAGCGTTAAAAAATAATCATCTATACGTATAAACGCACATTTTTCGTCTTGTTCTGCTCATATTTTAACGCAACCTGAGCTCTTACGGAGTTCGTTGAGCAGTTACGACTGTTGCTTCAAATAGGACAGATTTATTTAATGCCGAGCTATTTGGTGATGCTGTTCACTGTGAGTTAGATCGTGCCCGAAAAGGTGAGGGGATGTTACAGTAATCCCCATCGCTTTATCTATAACGCTATCGCTATGGTTTTCTATTTTAGGCCATTATCGTAATTGAGGTTTTGTGGAATATGCATATTGGGATTCTAAAAGTGGATACTCCTCCATTGCCGCTGTTAGTTCAGCATGGAGAGTATTCAGACATGATGATCCGTATGCTGGATAGAACGGATGGAGGTTTTAGTTACACCATTTTGAATGTGGAAAACGAAACCCTACCAAACAACCTGGATGATTATGATGGATTTATCATTACGGGTAGCAAGGTGAGTGTTTATGACGATGTAATCTGGATAGAAAAGCTGAAAGCTTTGTTAGTTGAGGCTAGTCATAAAAATAAGAAGCTTGTCGGGATTTGCTTTGGACATCAATTGCTTGCAGCTACATTTGGCGGGCTGGTGGAGAAATCGACGAGAGGTTGGGGGCTAGGTGTCGCAAGTTTTGATGTTTACAGCCATAAGCTATGGCAACAGCCTACCCAAAAGAAAATTTCACTGCTGACGTCTCATAAGGATCAGGTGGTACGGCTTCCGAGTGGTGCGCAGTGCATTGCGGGGAATGAATTCTGCCCGAACGCTTGTTTTCAACTGCGTGACAATATATTGGGTATTCAGGAGCATCCAGAATTCTCCCCTGCTTATTTACGCGCATTAATGAATATACGCAGGGAAACTATCGGTGAATATATCGTAAACAAGGCCGAGCAATCATTACTTCGCCCTAACAATGGCCTTGTTGTGGGAGGCTGGATTAGACATTTCCTTAATCCATTTTGAGTCAATTGCTGCGAATCAAGCAAAGAAACAAAATATTACACTTTTAACTGATTGATTAACAAGGATGTTATCGCTCTAAACTCTTTCCCGATGGCTTTTTTTAGCAGCTCGAAAACCTTCTGCTAGACTTTATTTTGTAACATTAGAAATTAATTAACAAATTGGGTGGAAATCATGAGTGCTGCAAAAATCAATCAATTTAATTCACTGTTAACAACTGCATCGGGTCAAATGTCTACGCTTTCTCAGCTTCGTGTCATGATTTTTATTTATGAGCATGACGAGTGTACAATTTCTGACATGGCCGATAATTTAAAAATAGAAGTTGATGCGGTTAGGAAGATTATTAACGCCTTACAAGGCAATAAACTAATCAAGTCAAAATACGATAAGGGAACACGTGGCCGTGCGCGTCGCTGCGCTATTACTGCGAAAGGCAAAAAGCTTATCGAGAAGGCAGCCTGATAACATCAAAAAACTCCACCCTTGGAGCTTAAGGTTATTCTAAGTCGTGCGTGAGCTTAGGCTCCGAAAAAATCCCTGATTTATCTGGATGGTTCCAGCATAATCGGGGATTTTTTTGCGCGACGATATTGCCTACTGGGAGCCGAAGTCAAAATCGTGTTGGCCAAAGTAAATGCAAGAATAGAAACACTCCTTTACAGCGTAAAGCTAAAACATGCAGAATAGAAACGTTACTAATTATTCTACGGGTTAAAGCACGAGATAATATGCCAGAAGATTGCTCCCCATTATCCACTTTAGGCCCCCTAATGATGGATGTAGAAGGCCTCGTTTTGACAGTACAAGACAGCGCCTTAATTCAGCACCCTTTTGTTGGGGGGCTCATATTGTTTAGTCGAAATTACGAATCCGTCGAACAGATTCGTGCGCTTATTACTTCCATCAGGGAGCTGCGTCCCGAATTGATTATTGCGGTTGATCAAGAGGGTGGGCGAGTCCAGCGGTTCAAGTCGCCCCTCACACGCCTTCCCCCTCTTAAAAGCGTGGGTAAATTATACGAGAGTGATCCATTACTGGCTTCTGTTTACGCAACTGAGTTGGGATGGCTCATGGCTTCGGAAATATTGGCACTGGGGGTGGATATCAGTTTTGCACCTGTGTTGGATCTTGCCTACGGCGTAAGTTCTATTATTGGTGATCGCGCCTTACACTCCAAGCCAGAGGTGGCGTCCTTACTTGGCGGTGCATATATCGAAGGGATGAGCCAGGCTGGTATGGCCGCTACGGGGAAGCACTTTCCTGGTCATGGCGCGGTGCAAGCAGATTCTCATTTAGAGCTACCGATTGACTCACGTTCATTAGAAGAAATAACTCAGCACGACATTATTCCGTTTAGAAATCTTGCCGCTCAGTTGGGTGGAGTTATGCCTGCCCACATCGTTTATGAAAAAATAGATAGCCTTCCCGCTGGATTTTCTTCCTATTGGTTGCAAACCATTCTAAGGGAGGAACTAGGGTTTTGTGGCGTGATATTCAGTGATGACCTTTCTATGGCTGGCGCCGCTATGGCAGGCACGTATGCACAAAGAGCGGATAAAGCATTGGCGGCAGGTTGTGATATGATTCTCGTTTGCAACTGTCGTGAAGGCGTTAATGCCTTGTTAAGTAATGAGCAGATTATTAAACACGAAGCGGATCAGTCGCGTATTCATGGTTTGAAGGGGTGTGCGCAGGTTTCTGGCTTGGATGAGCTTCGATCTTTGCAGCGCTATCAGGCTGCAAAGAAAATGATAATTGACTATTCCTAGCGGTTTATTGAAGCACACTCAGTTGGCACAGTACGCTTAAAATGCGCAGTTACTGCGTGTAAACTCTGCTGTATCGAAACATCCTCCCTTGTTCTGCTCAAATTTGAGCGCAATCTGAACAGTTGCAGAGTTCGCTGAATAGTTACATTTATTGAACGTTTTTTGTTGAGAACAACATGACTAACCTACAGGAAATTATCGGCGTAAAAAACACAGCCGAATTGCTTTATTCAAATAAGGAAGTCGAAACATTAATCCAGCAAGTTGCCGAAAAAATAAACCAGACATACAAAGGGCTTAACCCCGTTGTGCTGTGCATCATGAATGGCGGCGTGGTGTTTTGTGGAAAGCTTCTTCCGCTGCTGGATTTCCCTCTGCAGTTTGATTATGCCCATGCAACACGTTACAACAATACTACCGATGGAAATATACTTGAATGGAGAGTGGTGCCCAGTATTGATTTACAAGGGCGAGACGTGTTGATTGTTGACGATATTATGATGTCGGTGAAACGCTCGCTGGAGTTATTTATGCCTGTGAAAAACAAGGCGCTTTGTCAGTAAAGAGTGCAGTGCTGGTGAATAAACATCATGACCGCAAGTATAACCCCAGCTTTGAAGCTGACTTCGTGGGGCTGGAAACCGATGACCATTATCTTTTTGGTTATGGCATGGATTATAAAAGTTACTTACGTAATGAAGCGGGTATATTTGCCGTAAATAAAGAGACGTTAAAGAAGTAACACTGCTGTTTTATTTAATGATTCTTAGTGACTTCTGCTCCAAAGAAAAAATTAAATGCAAGCCCCAGTCGAACATGTTAAAAGCACGTGTAAATGCTCGTGATTGGGCTGAGGTTTTTATTTCAATAGAGGTCTTGTTGTGGAAATAGAGCAGTTTGAAACGATAGCCTTAAACGTAAGCCTAGTTGGCCTGTTTGCATTGATGTTTTTTATTGTTTATGACTTGGCGAAAAAATCTAATGCAGGGAAACTTGGGACGCTGGTTTTGTTTGGAGCGCTTTGCTTGGGGATGCTGGGCTTCTTGATAAAAGGAGTTATTGCCGAAATGCTGGGTTTGTAATAACCCCAGCACTGTAACAATATTAAATGATCATTTTTTAACGCCATTATGCGCGAGCTTGGGCGTGAGCTGAATAGTTACTTCTAGCGCTTCATTTCTGGTGTAAGGAAGGGGTGAATGGTCTGGAGGGTTTGCTTAAACACTCTAGGAGTTCCGCATACAATATTGCCGTTCTTAAGGTAGTTATCTCCACCGCTGAGGTCGCTAATTAGACCGCCAGCCTCCGATACCAACAGGGCTCCCCCTGCGACATCCCAGGTGTGCAATCCTAGCTCCCAGAAGCCATCGTAACGGCCAGCTGCAACATAGGCGAGGTCAAGTGCCGCTGAGCCGGCGCGTCGAATCCCTGCTGTTTCTACAGTCAGCGCTTTAAACATTTCAAGGTAAGCATCCATATAGGATTGCTGGTCTGGGCGAAAAGGAAAGCCAGTGCAGAGCAAAGCCCCTTCGAGGGACTTGCGCGATGAAACCCGAATACGTTTGCCGTTTAAATGCGCACCGCGACCTCTACTGGCCGTGAATTCTTCTTGACGCATCGGATCGAGAACAACCGCATGCTCTAGCTTTCCTTTGTATTGAAGAGCGATAGAAATGGCAAAATGAGGCAGCCCGTGGATGAAATTAGTGGTTCCATCAAGCGGGTCAATAATCCACAAAAAGTCTCGGCCTTGCCCAGTGCCTTCAATTAAACCGCTCTCCTCGCATAGAAATCCATGGTCAGGATAAGTTTTTTGGAGGCTTTTAATAATGACTCTTTCGGCGGCTAGATCAACCTCGGTGACAAAATCGTTTGCAGATTTGCTTTGAACCCCAACCAATTCAATGCTTTCAGCCGCTCGAACAATAACTTTGCTGGCTGCTCTTGCTGCACGGAGAGCGATATTGGTGAATGGTTCCATAGAAATATCCTGATTTAGTGTGGGAATGCTTACGGCTAAATGTTAATGAGCAAATGGCTTATTAGCCAGTAGAGATAAGGGGCGCGATTCTAGCAAAAATTTGGCTTTAGGACTACGAGGTTTCGCACTGGGAGTGTTTAGTTAATGTAGCGCCACTTAAATTAAGTGGCGCGATTGGATAAGTTTGGGTGTCAGAGCCGGCAGGGCTCCAAGAAATAATCTTCCATTCGGAGTGTGCTTAGGGGATTCTCCCAATACTAAGTCGCCTTTTAGGTGTTATCGAGCCGCCTGATAATTACAGCTCTACAAAGCTACTCAATTGAAACGAGCTCACCTGAGTCGTTTTGCGTATGGGGGTATATTCGTCCTATTACCTGGTTAAAACAGTCAGCCTGCGCGAGAGTATGTGCGACCTGTTCAGCATATTTTGGTGAGACAGAAATGAGTAATCCACCGCTAGTTTGTGGGTCGCAAAGTAATGCTTGCTGATGGTTGTTGAGTGCTGCTGCCTTGTGCCCATAGCTTGAATGATTCCTTTGGCTGCCTCCAGGCACACACCTTTCGGAAATATAATGAGCGATGTTGTTTAGTATTGGGATGTCGCTCAAACAAAGTTTTGCCGATACGTTGCTACCTTCGCACACTTCAATTAAATGCCCCAATAGCCCAAAGCCAGTCACATCTGTCATCGCATTAACGCCTGGGAGATTGGCAACTTCTGCGCCGACACTGTTGAGCTTGCACATTAACTCTGTGGCAACGCCTACGTCTTCCTGGAGTAGTTTTCCTTGCTTCTCTGCAGTGGTCATTATTCCAATGCCGAGTGGTTTGGAGAGGAATAGTACATCCCCGGCTTGGGCGGTATTGTTTCGTTTAAGACGCTGCTGTTCAACAATGCCTGTTACAGCGAGACCAAAAATCGGCTCGGGGCTATCGATACTGTGGCCGCCCGCGAGTGGGATGTTTGCGCGACGGCAGGTTTCTCTTCCGCCAGAAATAACTCGGTTGGCAATTTCGGGAGAAAGTTTCGATGTAGGCCATCCGAGAATTGCAATTGCCATTAGTGGTCGGCCTCCCATCGCGTATACATCGCTAATCGCGTTAGCGGCTGCAATGCGCCCAAAATCAAAAGGGTCGTCTACAATAGGCATAAAAAAATCAGTGGTACTAATTATTGCATTATTAGTGTCGATGGCGTAACAAGCAGCGTCATCACTGGTTTCATTGCCAACCAAAAGATTTGGAGAGAGGGGTTCGGGCTTGGTTTGCCCAATAATTTCCTTGAGAACCTGGGGCGATATTTTACAGCCACAGCCAGCGCCATGGCTGTAATGGGTAAGTTTGATGGGTGGTGTCATTGCGGAAACCTTTGATGTGGTAATCTTGTAACTAGTTAACGCCGTTATGTGCGAATTTTAGCGTGAGCTGAATAGTTACGTCATCTTTTACATGTTTGTTGTGATAATACGGAAAAAGACGCCGCTGTGCACAGGTATTGAAAGACACTGCGACAATCTACCGCTTTGCCTTTTGTGAAAGCTTGCTTTATGCGACACGGTTGGTAGATAATAACGCCGCTTTAAAGTGCCGTTCGCTCCCAGTAGTTTTCATGCTGGATGGCGGCATGTTAATAAAAAAGAATACAAGGATTGGCTATAGCCCTTGGTGAACACCAGCGGCTTTCCAAAACAAAAAATAGCTTTAAGAGATTGTCTTGCTGTGAGCGGCTTTATGTGTTGCTTTGCGTGTTGAAGCGGTCGTCTCTTTAAGTGTATTTTCAAGTGTGAAATATTAAAAACTGGGGATAGTGTGCATGTCAGCTTTTAACAGAAAGTGGCTTTTTAAAGGTTCTGTTTTATTTTTATTGCTTGGCGTAAATAAAGCGTTTGCAGAATACGCTTACAATTTCCCAGAAGCAGTCTCCCCGTTAACCAAAAATATATATGACGTCCATATGATGACATCCAAGTTGGCATTTTAGATTATGGTTGGAATCATTGCCGTAGTTGGTTATACGATTTTCAAATTCAGAAAATCCTCCGGTTATGAAGCGGATCAAGAATTCCATAAAGGAACTTTTGGTACATGGTCCTGGCTTCTTGTCCCCGTTGTTGTTCTTGGTATTGACTTCTATATTTCTGGCCCAGGTTTAAAAGCGCTAGATATGGTGGAAAAAAATATAGATGCTGATTTAACGGTTAAGGTTGTAGGTTCTCAATGGAAGTGGAGCTATGAATACGTTGCTGACGACATACAAATTATTAGTAACTTATTACCAGAAGACGAAGCAGGAGATAAGTACCTTCGCGAGGTTGATAACCCCTTAGTGCTGCCCACTCATAGAAAAATTAGATTTTTGCATACTGCTACCGATGTACTTCACGCATGGTGGGTGCCTTCTATTGCAATAAAGAAGGACTCTATTCCTGGTTACATCAATGAGACATGGACTGAAATCGAAAAAGAGGGCACGTATTACGGGCAATGTGCTGAAAACTGTGGCCGTGGGCATGCCTACATGCCTATTCGTGTAGAGGCCGTAAGCCCAGATGAATTTGATTCTTGGATGGCAGAGCAAAAAGTGGTAAAACTGGCCGCCTTGGCTGAAGCGCAATCTGATAAGGAGTGGTCGCTTGATGAGTTGATGGTAAAAGGTGAGAAAGTTTACAATACGTATTGCGCCGGCTGTCACCAAGTTGCTGGAATGGGTATTCCGGGTGTATTCCCAGCATTAAAAGGCAGTGCTATTGCAACTGGGCCAATCGAAGGGCACATGGGGATTGTCATGAAGGGGAAAGCTGGAACAGCAATGTCCGGTTGGTCAGCACAGTTGAATGACCTCGATTTGGCGGCCGTAATTACCTACGAAAGAAATGCCTGGGGAAATAGCGCAGGTGACCTGATTCAGCCTAAAGAAATTAAAGCG
>JAESUE010000297.1 GCA_016763235.1 Pseudomonadales bacterium | reverse complement strand
CTTTTGCCATGATCCTTATAAGACCAAGCCTTATTCCAAAGATCATAATCATTGGTAGTGAGCATTCCTCCTTCACCACCCGTTGTCATAATTTTATCCTGACAAAAAGACCAAGCCGCTACATGCCCAATAGAGCCAACAGATTGCCCCTTGTAGCGAGCGCCATGAGCCTGCGCGCAATCTTCAATCACGTACAGGCCATGCTCTTTGGCCAAGGCCATAATGGCATCCATATCACATGGCCAACCCGCTAAATGCACACACACAATCGCTTTAGTTTTGGAGCTTAAGCAAGCTAAAATTGTTTCAGCGGTAATATTTTGACTGTCTCTATCAACATCAGCGAAAATGGGAACAGCGCCCGCGTTAACAATAGAAGAGATAGAAGCGATGAAAGTGCGAGAGGTCACTATTATTTCATCACCTACCTCAATACCTAAAGAGGTGAACGCCAAATCCAATGCCAGCGTACCGTTAGCGACAGCGACAGCGTATTTACAGTTAGTAAAGCTGGCAAACTCCTTTTCGAAGGAGCGCCCCTCCTCACCCGTCCAATAGTTTACTTTATTGGATAATATTACTTGGGAAACTGCATCGGCTTCCTGTTGAGAGAAGGACGGCCACGTAAACGATGATATTTTCATCTTTATTTAGTACCCAAAAAAGCCATTTTTCGTTTTCCTTCCCAGCATATTAGCTCGAACCATCTTTTTTAATAAAGGGTGTGGCCGGTATTTTGGATCGCCGGTTTCTTGTCGAAGGGTTTCCATAATCGCAAGCACAACATCATTACCAATAAAATCCGAAAGGGCAAGTGGTCCCATGGGGTGATTAGCGCCCAACAGCATCGCCTTATCGATATCTTCTTTTGAAGAAACACCTTCTGAAAGAATACAAACCGCTTCATTGATCATAGGGATAAGCATTCTATTAACTATAAAACCGGGGGCATCTTTTACAACTACCGGCTGTTTACCCAGCTTATCAATAAATGCAAGAACCTTTGACACAGTTTCATCTGAAGTATGAAAACCCGATACAACTTCGACAAGCCCCATCACCGTAGCAGGATTAAAAAAATGCGCCCCTATAAAGTTTTCTGGGTGTTTAACTTCATTGGCTAGGCCTGTAATGGATATGGATGAGGTATTGGACGCAACTATAGTTTCAGGTGAAACAAACTGGCTGATCCGCTGAAGTACGTCTTTTTTTACCTGGCGATCCTCTGAAACAGCTTCGAGGACAAAATCACTTCCTTCAACACAAGCATATTGATCAGTAATCTTGATTTTTTGTTTTATGGGCTCTATTAAAGACGCTGCTACCTTTTCCCTTCTAACAGCAACTTTGAAATATTTATTAAGCGCACGGTTTATATTTTCTTTTTTTTGTTCACTTCTTACTACTATAGAGAGCTCTTCAACTTCATCAGAAATAGAAAGAAACTGTGCAATACTAGTAGCCATAACACCAGAGCCAATAATCGTTACTTTCATTCTTACTCCATATTTTTTATTTTTTTTGCTGGAACGCCAAAGTACAAAGATGATGATTCAATATCCTTTGTAAGAACGCTACCCATCCCTAACATCGAATTCCTTGCAATGGTAATGCCTTGGCGAATCGATGCACCTGTCCCAACCTCTACACAATCGTTCAAGGTTACATTTCCAGAAATGGCTACCATCGGTGCTATAGTTATGAAGTCGCGAAGAACCACATCATGGCCCACTGTACAGTTCAAATTTAAAACAATATGATCGCCAATCTCCACATCAGTCGTTATGATTACTCCTGCACAAATGATCCCCCCCTCACCTATATGAACATATTTCGACTTAACGACATTTGGATGAATTAAAGTGGCAAATTTTGGCTTACCCAAAGCCTTCATTTTTTCAACAATTGCGCTTCGAGTTTTGGGTGCGCCGATTCCCACAATAAACTCACAATCATCGAAATTAATCCAATCATCAACCGTCCCAAGTACCGGCTTATTTAATACTTGTGCATCAATATATGCCGGCGAATCATCCAAGAAACCTTTCAGCACGTAACCACACTCTTCCGCCAACCATCCGACTTCTTTTGCAAACCCGCTTGCACCAACAACGATCAGCTTATTCCCCACAACCATCTCCTTCTAAGCCACCTTCAAACCTTGACATAGTCGCCTCCCCATCGTGGCTAATACCTTCCTTCTTTAAAACTTTGTATAAGGTCAAAAATAATATTTTCATATCCAGCCAAAAGCTTTGATTTTCAACATACCACACATCCAACTTAAATTTTTCATCCCAACTAATAGCATTTCGACCATTAATTTGTGCCCAGCCGGTAATACCCGGCTTGGCATTATGGCGTTTAGCTTGTTCTACGCTGTACAAGGGCAAATATTCCATCAAAAGCGGGCGTGGCCCGACCAAACTCATATCACCTTTTAATACATTCCACAATTCAGGCAGTTCATCCAAACTGAGCCTTCTGAGAAAACCGCCAAATGGTGTAAGGCGTTCTACATCGGGCAATGGATTACCTTCATTATCATAAGCATCTAACATGGTGCGGAATTTAGTCATGCTGAAAGCAATGCCATGAATACCTGGCCGCTGGTGTTTAAAAAAAACAGGGGAGCCGAGCTTAAATTTTACTAAAGCCACCAACACAATCAGTAAAGGCCCAAGAATAATCAAACCCAAAGCTGAGCATGTTATATCAATTAAACGTTTCAACTATCTCCCCAACGCTTTCCAACATACCTACTATCATACCCATACCCATACCCATACCCATACCCATACCCATACCCCAATGCTAATTCTTATATCAGCCCCATGGTTTCAAGAATAACTTTGTTGACTTTGCGTACATCGTATTTCTCTTCTGCGATCTCACGGGAACATTTTCCCATCTTCACAACAAGCTCAGGGTTTAAAATAAATTTTTCCATAGCCGCCACCAATTCATCCACATTTTTAACCGCCACCAAAAAACCATTTCCCCCATCAACTACCGTTTCCTTGCAACCGGGCGCACTTGTGGTAATTACAGGCCGCCCCATGGCCATAGCTTCTAATACGGTTCTGGGCGTACCTTCACGGTAAGATGGCAACACATAAACCGATGCATTGGCAATGGCTGGCCTAACATCATTCAACTTGCCTAGGTAATTAACTGTACCAGAGCTTACCCAATCATCAAGCTGGGCTTGTGATATACACGCGGGATTTTCATCCAGCCAACCCACCAAATCAAACTCTACTTTTGGATATTTCTTTTTGATTATTGCCGCAGCTTGCGCATATTCAGAAAGCCCCTTGTCTTTCAATAAACGAGCAATCAATAAAAAACGAATATTTTCAGGGAACCCACATACCTTAAAGTTTTCAGTATTTATACCCGAGCCATTTATAAGAACACCCTTTACGTAATGCCCCCCCCCGCTACCTAACAAACCACGGCGTTTAAACTCAGCCAAATCATCGGGGTTCTGGAAAAAAATTTGCTTATTAACAGACAAGCCCAAACGATAAAGGAAAGACACCAGCAAACCAATAACCTTAGCTTTAAAACCAGTTGCAACAAAGGCATTGCCCAAACCCGTAATCATGGAATAAATGGGTGAAACAGAAGCAACTTTAGCTGCAAGAGAGCCGTATATAACCGGCTTAATGGTGTAAGCAAGCACCGCATCGGGTTGTACTTTTCTAAACAACTTTATCAAAGCAAGAAAAGTACGAATATCTTCAAAAGGATTCAATCCTGTTCTCGCTAAAGGCAGTGGCTGATAAACCACACCCCACGCCGCCAGTGCCTCTATGGTGTCCGGTGAGGCAGCGGGTGCACAGGCTATTACGTCATGGCCCGCTTGCACCATGGTGACTAGCAAGTCACCCCGGAAATTAATCAGCGACTCTGCATAACCACCCACCAAAACTATTCTTGCCATACTTAATGATTCTCCTCCAGCCACGCCTGCACCATTAATACATCCCATAAAGGATATTGATTGCTCTTCAACCCACCCAAATAATCCAACCACATCGACCAAATCGGCGCTGCGTGAAAACATTATGCCTGCCCAAATTTTTTTCATCTAAAAAAACATCAGAATTAGTCATTATGTGACCAAAATATGCCGTTTACACTCATTTCCAATGGCCCCGAAAACTGACAAGTTAAAAGCATAGGCACAACTAAAACCAGACGTTTTCAATATCTATTCCCAAGCCACACTGCCTGATATTCATTAACCATCTTTTCTAAGCTGAACTTATCAATAATCCGATTGCGCGCTTGTTGTTTTCTAATTTTCCAGCTCGCTTTATCGGCAACTGCAATTAAACTTTCAAGCAAAGAAGCTACCAAAGCTTGGGTATTTTGTGCTGGTACCACCCAGCCTGTCTCGCCAACAATTAAGGCTGCATCTCCAACATCCGTCGTCACACAAGGCGTGCCACACGCCATGGCCTCTGCCAGCACGTTAGGAAAAGCCTCGCCTAAACTCGATAACACGTGAATATCAAGCCCGCTCATAATAAAGGGAATATCATTGCGGCGTCCAAGCAATTGCACATTGTCCTTCACATCAAATCGGCGAAGTAATTCAAGCAACTCGCTATTCGTTGAATCCATACCCGTACCCACCAACACGCAGCAAAAATTGGCGTTTTGTTTTTTTAGAATACTTAAGGCTGCAATAAGATTGGCATGATCCTTCTGCGGGTCAAAGCGCGCCACCATACCTAATAACGCGATGTTATCCGCAATGCCCAGAGCCTGCCTTAAAACAAATCGAGCCTCGATGTCAGGATTAAATTTATTAAGATCATAACCATTCGCAATCACTGAAAATTTATTCGCACAGTAACCTAATTGTTGATGCACTAACGCGGCTTGTTCCGAACAACTAACAATATGGGTTGGAACAACTTTTGATAGTTTTGCACAGATTTTTGCAATCAAAATCGTACTTCGTTTCACTGTAGTGGGTGTCAAGTTACTGTGTCGAATACCCCAGAAAACCACCTTGACTCCTGCCAATTTTGCCACAATGCCACCAACTAAGTCGGCATGGTACATCCATGTTTGCACTACAAGCGGATGTAGAGTGCGAACTAACGACCACAAACGCCACAAACCCGAAATGGTTAGCCGCCCTTGCTGCATGTTTAAACAGTACACTTCAACACCTGCTTGCTGCAGGAGCGGACCATATTTACCGGAACCCATCATTGAAATCACAGAATGCTTTTGGGTGGTGTCATGAATGCAGAGACGATAAAGCACCGCCTCTGCCCCGCCTTCGTTCAGCCCGGTAATAATGTGAACTACTGACATATTTTTAATCTCATGATTACTTTCAACCCTTCACCCAAAACCCTGAAACCTCACTGCTCTTGCAGCCATGCTTGAAACATCAGCACACCCCACAACTTGGTGGAGTGATCCGCTCTCTCTTGCAAATGTTGTTTCCAAACACTACGAATGGGCTCGGGATGAAAATATCCTTCCTGATGCAACCGTGATTCATCTAAGAGTGCTTCCGCCCAATCCCGCAGCGGGCCACGTAGCCAACTGGCCATAGGGATAGAAAAACCTTTTTTTGGGCGGTCGATCAGAGCTTTTGGTACATGGCGATACAGCACCTCCCTCAACACCCATTTCCCCTTACCATCGCGGATTTTCATGTGCATGGGAAGTCGGCATGCAAGCTCAACCAAGCGGTGATCAAGCATCGGCACGCGTGTTTCCAGGCTATTCGCCATAGCCGCACGATCGACCTTAACCAGAATATCGTCGGGCATGTAGGTCTGCGCATCCATCGCCATCATCCAATGCGCGTAGTCTGAAATTTTGGGCATCGCTTGGAATGAACACATCTGAGCTAACGGCTCACTCGTGCCAATCACCAACGTTTCGGGTTGTTTCCAGTGACTCATAAGGATACGATAAAATTCTTCATGGCTGGCAACAGGCAACACGTCCATTAACTTACGCAACTTATCTGGCATCGGCAAACCCACCAACACATTCGCGGCCAGTGCACGTAAAGGCTGCGGCAGCTTGCGCAGAAAGCCCCAAATTTTGGGTGCAAACTGATACTGGTTATAGCCGCCGAACAATTCATCACCCGCGTCACCACTTAATGCAACGGTGACATACTCTCGCGCCATTTTAGACACTAAAAAAGTGGGTATCTGAGAACTATCAGCAAAGGGCTCGCAGTATATTTGTGGCAACTGAGGGATAACTGCTAACGCATCGGCTGAACTGACATAAAATTCGGTGTGATCTGTACCAAGATGATTCGCAACCTCTTTGGCGTATTGCGCTTCGTTATAACCCGGTTCGTTAAAGCCGATAGCGAAGGTACGCACAGGTTGACTGCTTTGCCTTTGCATTAAGGCCACGATAGTGCTGCTATCCACGCCGCCACTTAAAAATGCACCCAAAGGCACATCTGCCAGAATTTGTGCGCTAATGCTTTGAGATAATTGACCCTCTAGCAGATCAATTGCTTGGCTATCGCTGCCATTAAACGGGTTAGCCATACCCTGCGCGACTGCTTGATTCATTGTCCAATACGGTTGAGGCTGCGCAGTCTGCGTTAACTCATCATTCAAGACGATATTCATATAGTGCCCAGGGCGTAGCTTTTCAATCCCTTGATAAATACTGAAGGGTGCTGGAACACAGTTATGGCGCAACAGAAGTACCAGTGCGTCTCGATTCACTTCCGCACGAAAATCAGGATGCGTTTTAAAGGCTTTTAGCTCCGACCCAAACAGAAAAGTATCGCCCTGCCAGCCATAATAAAGTGGCTTTTCACCCATGCGGTCTCGAGCCAAAGTAAGTGTACGGGTTTGTTTATCCCATAATCCAAAAGCAAACATACCCTGAAGCAGGGGCAAAGTTTTTTCCACACCCCAGGCAACCAAACAAGCCAGCAGCGTTTCCGTATCAGAATGCCCACGCCAATGCTTTTGTTCATTTTTCAATAAATCACGCAAGGCTAAATAATTATAAATTTCACCGTTGAAAGCTATAACATATCGCCCGCAGGCCGAAGGCATGGGTTGATACCCAGCTACGGACAAATCGACTATTGCCAGTCGCTGGTGCGCGAGGCCAATGCCGGCAGCCGCGTCAAACCAGATACCCGTATCATCAGGCCCGCGATGAACAATCGCCCTACCCATCGCTTGTAAGAGGTGCAAGGGGCTATCAGCAAGTGAATGAAGAGAGAAAAAGCCTACAAAGCCGCACATTATAGCATCCAAATAACAATAAAACTTAGCATATTCAATCTCTTAATTTTTATGCCTATTGGAAGAAATTACTGCGCTTTTAGATCTTTCTGTTACCCGCTGCATACTTAAAAAGACCACAATTAACACAAAAACCCTCGCGCTATTCCCAGAAAGCAACATCGGCTCTTTAGTTTCTGCGGCCAGCAAAACAACTCCCATGGTTGATATTAGAAAAGACTTCATTCGATAATTTTTAAAAAATAGACGAAAAACACAAAAATAAAATAAAAGGCCTAACGGCCACCCAACAGAAAGAAACATTCGGCTATAACCAGAGTCTGTCCATGGACTAAAGTCACTACCACCATAAAAACCATAACCTGTCAGAATTTCCGGCAACTCCGTAGGTAACACTGTAAGGAATTGCGCGATCACACCGACAGTGCCCTCCGATTTAATGCCATCACTGCCCTGTAACAAAAAACCAAATGAATACTCAATAAAACCAGCGCCAAACGTGGCTTCTAAATATGACACCAAATAGTCATAACCGAGAAAAGTCATTGAAATAATCAGCAGTGTTAAAAAACTACTACTGACTAATATCTGTGGTCTTTTTAAAGACGTCCTAATAATTAAAATGAGATATGCGGCGAATACAATAGGCAATAAAACTAGCCCAGTACGGCCAATCACTAAAGTAGCTAATAACGATACCGAAAATGACAAGCCAGCAGACAACAAACCTATTTTTTTTTGATTGTAAAGATAAAACGTTATTGTCGTGGCAACTGGTAGCAAAAGAGAAAGTCCTGCACCACCACTAGCGGATATCCCTCTGTACCTAAAACCCTCTGTCCAATCAATATTACCTGCTGGAGCCAAAAACTTTTCAGAGGCACTCCTAGCAGTAGGAAAATTCACCTCCATCAAAATAAAAACATAATTTAGCAAAATGACGTGCAGAATAATCAAAACAAACTCATCAAACTCGAACCCATATCGAATACAAAGTTTATGAAGCGCCTGCGCCGAAAGCCAAACTATCATCAATGAAATAACTACAAATGGGTGACTAAACTGACCGATACCGCTTACATATGAAATAAGCGCGCCGAACAAACCAATAACAAACAACAAGCAAAAAATAATATTATTTTCTTTTAAATCTACTTTATAAGCACCAGTTTTTAATGCATATAAGACCAACAAAATAGAAATTGCAATTCCTGGTCGGCCATATATGGTATATGGATTCAAAACCAAAGAGATAATATATATATACAGCAATAGCTTTATAAAAAATCGGCGTCCTTTACAACCAATAATTGACGTTATTGGTTGTAATATTTCAGCATAAATCATTCACACTTTACCTCAGGATGCTATTGGCCTTTAACCCTAAAATAATCAAAAATGATAATAATATGGTGACCGCTCATTGTTAAAATTCAACTTTATTCCAGCCAGGATATATTCTATATCTTTGGCTAATATTTATAAAATTAATATTATGATGGCATTCTGTTGCGCCTAAATTTTAACAAAGCCAAGTGTAAGGCAGAAAATAAAAATTGCGCCCAATGAGAAGATGTCGCTAGTTAGCTTAAAGCACGTTATCAATGAAGAAAAATAAGGAAGATTATGTCTTTCTGACCTAATCAAAATACCATAGCAATAAACAATCTCAGAAAAATATTCTGGATACTTCGAGAGCATGAAACTGCAAGAGTTGAAGTGGTCTACCGTATTTTGAGAAACACCAATTTTTTTATTGGTCACATTACCCGAGTGTCTTCGATAACGTCCCAACACCTCAGGGATGTAGCTTATGTTCCCACCACTCGCAAGTACTTCAACCCAATACAACCTATCCGAAGCAACTGGAAGAAGTTGGTTAAACCCTTCTTTGGGCGTCTGATTCAGTCTTACCATTGACGAGCAGGCACCATTAAAAACACTATACTTTATTGATACGCGAACATCACCTTCTCGTGGTTTATTTTTTTCAGAAAACAAATAAAGTGTTTTGTTGGTATCGTTATCAAAAACATCCAAATCATGATAGCAGATAGCACATTCTAGATTTTTTTCCATGAACCTTACTTGCTTAGATAACTTCCCCGGTAACATCAGGTCATCCCCTCCCATCCAAGCAATATATTTACCGCTACAAGAAAAATTTGCCACGTTAGAATTCGCTGTAATACCTTGATTATCCTTTGCCAGTTTCAATACGAATTTACCCGGATACTGCTCCTCATATCCCCGCAACATCTCTTGCGTACCATCAGTGGAAGCATCATCCGAAATCACAATTTCTATATTTTGATAATCCTGACAGAGAATTGACTCTATGCATTCTTTTAAAAACTTTTTTTGATTGTAGGTGATTACTGCCACACTAACCAACGGTAGGTCTCGGTTGCCCATTCACACTCCTCAACAATTGTTTGTTAAAAAATTATTTAAGATCTCAACAAGTTCGCAACCTGATATAATCATATTAGAAATTTTATTTATATCTACTACATTTTGGAATCTAAAATTAGCATAAATTTATCTTGTACACCTGCATTTATACTATCTAGCTCTACATATCTTTACCACTGTCAACAACAATACCATTACCTGTTCTTATAACCTTGAAACTTTCACCGATTAAAATTTTAGTTTTTCCCACGACAATAATCGTATTAATTATTGGCAACCATTACACAGTTGCAATATTTTAGAACCATCCCCCAACAAGCAACTTATACCTCGTATACAACTCTTACTATGCAGGTAAAATAAGCCTTGTTATTCTAAATTCAAGAGCCTTGTAGGCGAGCGAACTCATATTATTTTTTTAATCTTAAGCGCCACAAATAAAAATACAAAGTACCCAGCATAATTTATTGCATGTGCAATGGCAGCTGATTCAACACCAAATCGCTCTGCCATACAAAATACTAGGATATAAAAAAAACCGGTAAAAACAACTTCCGAAACAATAAACAAGCCCAAAAGAGATTTTGCCAGAAGCACATACCCCAACAACCAACTCCCTATCTTCAGCGTATCCCCAACCATCTGCCATGCGAACATTTCCTCCATCGGCGCAAATTCTGCGCTGAACAGCACGCGAATGATAAAGTCACGCAGCAAGTAGATGATCAGCCCGCAGCTTGCAGCAACGGGAAGAATAATCTTATAACCCTGAATAATTTCCCGCTTAATGGCCGCCGGATCTTGTAGCTCCGATAGTTTTGGCAAATAGTACAGACTCAGCGTAGTGGTCACCAACATCAGGTACGCGCCACTTAAGCGCCACATGGCCTCCCAATAACCTGCCGCCTCCCACCCCAGCGTTTCACCTAAATGATTACGAATTAGTATGTGACTGATAGGCACACAGGCGGCAGATGTAAGGGCCATTACTGTGTATTTACTGAGATTCAGTGCTGTTTTTTTGTCTATTCCACCGAACAAATATTGCATCTTAAACCAAGGCGCATTGTAAGCTAAAAACAATGTCACAAAGAATGTTAGCGATTGGTATACCGCTAACGATACCAATGCGCCGTATAGGCCAAACTGAACAACCATAATACCGGTAACCACTAAAGCAAAAAGACTGCCAGCTATATTGGCAGTAACATATCGGGCAATTTCTTTTTTACCGTTAAGTATCGCCAGCAAAAGCGTGTTAAAAGTAAACAATACCAAGGTAGCAGCAAACCAGAGAAATACACCCCCGTATGCAGCATCCTTCAAAACCCACATAGCCAATTGCTTGTTAACTAGCGCAATTAAAATAGCTGTTACAACCGAGCCGACTAAAGCTATAGTGCCCGCGGTTCGCCAGACAAGACGTTGCTTGGTTTCATCTTCGTAATATTCAGCGGTGTATTTGGTCACGCCAGTATTGATAGCACCACTGGCAAAGGTAGTAATCATTTGCATCGCATTTTGAAACTGCCCAAGTGCTGCATAACCCGCCGGGCCTACATAGATCGCCAAAACCTTATTCAGCCCTAACAGGGTGAGCATTTTTATCGCTACAGCTATGCCATTTAATAGGCTGGTCTTAATCAGAGTCATTAAAACTGTTACAAGCGGCTATAACAGATGCCACTTGGTTTTCTGACAGCGTTGGCCCCATGGGTAAACTTAATATCTGTTTATGAATTTGTTCAGTTATTGGAAATGAATATTCTTTAAATTCCTTATAAGCTTGTTGATGATGAGGAGGGATGGGGTAATGAATCATTGCTTGTATTCCATTCTCCGCAAGGTGTTTTTGTAGTAATTCTCGTTGTTGGCAACGTATTACAAAGAGATGCCATACGTGCTGCTTTAAAGGCGGCCTGCTCGGTAAGGAAATAAGAGAATTCTGAATACCATTAAGATAGCTATCAGCTACGTGTCTTCTTGCAGATATTTCAGCATTTAGATGGCGTAATTTTACGCGTAGTATTGCGGCCTGAAGCTCATCAAGGCGGCTGTTAACGCCTTTGTAATCATTTTTGTACTTTTGCTGTGACCCATAATTACTCAATGTTCGCAGCAGTTTGGCTAGCTCCGTATTATTTGTGGTGATAGCCCCAGCATCACCCAACGCGCCTAAGTTTTTTCCCGGATAAAAACTAAAGCCTGCAGCATCGCCCCAATTACCGGCTTTTTGTCCATTCAAAGAAGCGCCATGTGCTTGTGCACAATCTTCCAAAACCAATAAGTCATATTTTTTTGCTATTGCCATAATCGCCGGCATTTCAGCTAGCCGGCCATAGAGATGAACAGGTAGAATTGCACGAGTACGTGAAGTAATAGCCTCTTTAATGTGTTCGGGATTGATATTGTAGGTTTCAAGTGATGGTTCAACTAACACTGGCGTTAGGCTATTTTCACTTATTGCCAATATGCTAGCAATGTAAGTATTAGCGGGTACGATAATCTCGTCACCGCTTGCAAGTAAACCAAGCTCTTTCCATGCTCTTATTACAATAGTTAATGCATCCAAACCATTGGCTACGCCTATACAGTGCTCAGCACCGCAATAGTCTGAGAATTCCTTTTCAAACGACGCAACTTCTTCACCAAGGATATACCAGCCAGAATCTATTACTCGTGTGCATACTTCTATTAATTCATCTCGATAAGCAGCGTTAATTGATTTTAAATCAAGAAAAGGAGAATGACTCATAATACATTAACAACATTTAAAAACTCATCATAATTGCGGTAATAATCTGATTCATCATATAAGTTTGAGGCCAAAACCATACAAACAGATCCTGATGAAAAATTATCTAATTCACGCCAAATCATGTTGTTTACTAATAAGCCATAATATGATCTATTTAAATGAAATCTCTTTTCTTCCTTTCCATCGTTAAGCAATACATCAAAGCTACCTGACATTGCAACAATGAGTTGATGTAACTCTTTATGGGCATGCCCTCCTCGCTCAGAACCGCCTGGAACATCATAAAGGTAATAAACTCTTTTTATGTCAAAAGGGACGTGTTGCCCACCCTCAATAAAGGTTAGATTTCCACGCGGGTCATTTATTTTTGGCAACTCGATAATTTTACAACTATTAACGCCCATTAAATTTCACCAAAATTTGAGAACAATTATTTAGATACTCTTGCAGGATTCCCAAAAACTACTGCGTTCGGCGGAATATCCCGTGTTACTACAGCACCCGCGCCGACCATAGCACTTCTCCCAACTGTAACTCCCGGCAAAATAGTTGCATTTGCTCCTATTGATGCACCTTCAGAAATAATAGTTTTAAGATATTCACTAGGGTACTGTTTACTTTTTGGGTAACGATCATTAGTAAAGGTTACATTGGGACCAATGAATACATCACCCTCGATGGTAATGCCATCCCAAAGCTGAACGCCATTTTTTATCGTAACATTATCGCCAATATTGACATCGTTCTCAATGAAAACTTGGGCACAAATATTACAATTTTTCCCTATAACAGCTCTCTCAAGAACAACAGTAAATTGCCATATTTTTGTGTTTTCACCAATATTATTAGATTGAACATCACTTAAGCTATGTATATTAGTTGCCATACCAGATTCCTTTTTTATATGACATAACGTGATTTCATCAACTCTAATCACTTACGATTCATTCTTTAATTGGCCTTATGTTTATTTTAAGCGCAACAAACATAAGGCCAATCATTCCACCCAGCAATGCTGCCAACAGGCAAATCAACGCCCTCTTCGGTTTATCTTTTAGTTCTGGGGCTAGCGGCGCATCAATAATCTTTAGTACATATTGATCACGAAGTTCAGCCAACATTTTTGTTTTAGTTTGCGCTTCGATTAATTCATAAAAAATCTTCTGCATTTCTGCCAAAGGGGTCTCTTCTAATTTTTTACTGAGGTAACCAATACTTTTGTTTGCCTCAGCAATATCCTGCTGACGCATGTGTTGATTAATATCATCAATCAACCACTGCACCCATTGCTGTGCAACAAATGGGGATAAGTGGGATGCAGATATGTTTACCATGCTGCTTTTTTCATCTTGATTAATGCTGATATTTTTCAACAGGCTGGCTATAGCTTCTTGATCACTCGGTTGAGATTCTTTTTTCCATTGGCTTTTTGTTTTCCAAGTCCATGCTTTTGTTTGGTTGTTATAGACAGTTTCGTCAAAAATAATGGTGTTGCTTGGGATATCCCATGACTTTGCCGCTAGAATCTCAGGCTTTAGATTGTGCTTTTTTATGAATTCACTGAGAAATTCCCGTGATTTAAGGGTTTCTATCGCGATTTTTGTTTTGTCTATTCCACTACCGCCCAGGCTAACGCCTGCCATGGAAGCCAGCCCACCAAAGCGGGCCGCGAGTGCTGCGGAGCCAGACTGCTCTTCACTTGTTGTGGGAATGAGTGTGGCGGTTGATTTATAGATATTCGGTAAGCTTAGGGCGTAGATAACGGCAGCGATGGCAAAAATGGTTGTGGTGGCGATGATGATCCACTTGCCTTGCCAGATAACGTTCCATAATTCACGCAGGTCGATTTCATCATCGTTATTCCCCCCGTAGAATTGTTCGGGGTTGATGATGATGGCCTGAGTGGGTGGTGCGGCCTTTGTTTCTTGTTGACTGCTTTCTGTCATTTGTAAGGTGTTGGCTCGGTTGTGTACATTGTTTTACTGTAACTGCTCAGCTCACGCTCAAATTCGTGCATAACGGTGTTAAAAAATGATCATTTATAAGTATAAACTTACATTTTCTGCCTTGTTCTGCTCAAATTTGAACGCAATCTGAACAGTTACTGTTTTTTTGCCCTTTATGATGAGGCATTTCCTTTTTCGTAAAACGCTATTCCAACACGCTGGATATGCTTACGCAATTCTGTGTGATCTAACTTATCGAAAATTGAAAGATCAATCGTGTAGGGCAATAATAACTCATCTAATGCTTCCGCAATATCACTGAGCAAGCGCAACGGTAGCTCTTCTCCGTAAAGCGTTAGATCAATATCAGAGCCTGTTTTAAAGTTTCCTTTTGCTCGTGAACCATACAATACCGCTGTTTCTATTTTTTCGAACTGTGCTAAAACGCCACAAATTTTTTCAGCTGTTTCTTT